>NZ_MUYZ01000399.1:2921-4883 GCF_003013775.1 Micromonospora sp. MH33 | reverse complement strand
TGCTGCCAGGGGGTGGCGGTGGGCATGGAGCCGGAGGCGATCTGCGCTTGGGCGGTGATCGCGTGCCGGGTTCGCAGCCTGCCTGGCGGCACCAGGCTGGGCCGGGCGTCGGGTTCCCGGTAGTGGGTGCGGGCGCGGTGCAGCCGCGCGGCGAGGTGGCGGGCGGCGGCGCGTTCGGCGTCGGTCGGGTCCCGGCGGGTCCACGTCGCCGGTGCGGAGAAACGGCCATGGATCTGCTGATCCCGATACTGGGCGGGGGTGAGGCCGGTGGTGTGGGCGAGGTAGTCGGTGAGCGCTTGCGCGAGCAGCCCGGCGAACACGCCCGCGTCGGCCGTGGGCGGCTCAGGCTGGCGGCGCGGGTCGATGTCGAGGAGCCGGCACCACCGCCACGCCAGGTCGATCATGGTGTCGGCGTCGCTGTCGTGGACGCTGTGGGCTTGGCGCCACAGCTGGCGTAGCTGCAGCAGCCGCTTGCGGCCGAGGACGGTGGTGACCGCTGCCCGGATCCCTCGGGTGTCTTTGGCGGTGAGGATGCGGGCGTCGACCCGGGCGAGGAGCAGCCCAGCCAGTTGGGCGGCGTGCCACGGGTCGTCGACGGCGGCGTCGTCGGGGCTGATCAGGGTGGTGACGGTGTGGCGTAGCCACCTGCGGTCGCCGCGCCGGCGGGTGCGCTGCCGGTACTCGATGCGGGACTCCTCCAGCAGGTCGGCGACGGCGGCGACGACGGTGGGGGTGCAGGGCGGGGTGCGCCACAGGCTGTGGGCGGCGTGCGCGGCCTCGTGGACGAGCAGCCCGTAGGCGGTCGGGACGAGGCGTTTGTGGCCGGGGCGGCGGGGGTTGGTGATGTCGGGGGCGCCGATGTAGGTGGCGTCGACCTCGATGCGGCCGGCGTCGGGGTAGCAGCAGGCGGGTGCGCCGCCACCGGCGCCGGGAGCGACGGTGACGGTCAGGTCGGTGCGGCCGGTCAGGGTCGGGATGTGCCGGGTCCAGGCGTCGCTCCACACCTGCCAGTCCGGGCCAGCGGTTGTGGGCGCGGCCGGGCCGGTCTGCAGGTGACTGTGCGGGTGAGGCATCAGGGGTTCTCCTTTCGGGGGGTCAGCGCTGTTTGCCGAGGGTCAGCGCGGTGATGTCGGTGCCGAACTGCTGCCGCAGCGCGGCGAGGACCTGCTCGCGGTCGTCGGCGGGGGCGCGGCCGGCGAGGTTCGCCACCGCTGGCGCGAGGCCGAGCGTTTTGCGGACGCGGGCAAAACCGAGCAGCTCCCGCAGTTGCGGCGCCCAGCCGACGCGCCCGGCGGCGAGGTCGGCGTTGAGGGCGATGGCGGCTTGGACGGCGGGGTTGGGGACGCCGAGGTGGCGGGCGAGGTCCCAGTCGGTGGTGACCTCGATGTGCACGTCGAACCGCGACGCGAGCGGCCTCGGTGAGGATCGCGCCGTGGACACCTGGGTTGTGGCCGGCGATGACGTAGAACCCGTCGGCGGCTTCGACGCGCTCGTTGCGGTAGCCGGGGATGGTGATGACCCGCCGGCCGTCCATGGCCGGGTAGAGCACGGCGAGGACCTTCGGGGGGATGAGGGTGGCGTCGTCGACCAGCAGCGCCCTGCCTTCGCGCATGGCGGTGACGAGGGGCCCGTAGACGAACTCGAAGCCGCCGTCGGGCAGGGGGATGAAGTTGCCGAGGAAGTCCTCCACGACCGTGTCGCCGGTTCCAGCGACGGTGAGCAGGTCCGGGAATGCGGCCTCGACGAGGGCGGTCTTGCCGGTGCCGGGCGGACCGTAGAGCAGCACGGGGATACGCTTCTCCCGCAGCCTGCGCAGCACGTCCACGTCGGTGGCGCCCGCGAGCTTGCGGGGGAAGTACAGGTCCCCGTTGGGGCGTGCGACGGGCTGCCGCCGACCCGCCCCGTGACGTCCTTGGCGGGGTGTACGCGGGGCGGGCGGTGGCATAGTCCCGGCGGCGTCGA
>NZ_MUYZ01000399.1:0-2672 GCF_003013775.1 Micromonospora sp. MH33 | reverse complement strand
GACCTGCCGGTAGAGGTAGCCGGGCCGGCGGCCGTCACCCGGGTCTGGCGTGGGGGAGGCGTCACCGGTGGTTGGGGTTGGGGTTGCAGGGTCCATGCAGGCCTCCTGTGATCTGGAGTGGGGCCCGCGCACCCCCGTCTCCGGGTGCGCGGGCAAGGTGGTGCGGTGTCCGCGCGGTGGAGACGGGGCAGTGGACGGGCCGGACCCCTGGGTAGGGGATGGCCGGCAAGCTCCGTGAGGTGCTCAGCAGGCAGCCCATAGGGGCTGCGGATCGGTGGTGCCGCCGCCATCGGGTGGTGGGCGACGACAAGGAACGCACCCGCGCCGGGATTGATCAAGTCGATCCGGCGACGGGTGCCCCGGTAGGGGTTATCTGCGGCGGAGGGTGACCTCGCCGCGGGGCCGACGGGAAATCTGCACGGTCAGGCCGTACACGCTGCCGTCGGACAGCTCCAGCCACACCCCGCGGTCCAGCGTCAGGACGCCTGCGTCCCGATAGGTGCGCGCTGAGGTGATCGTCACCGGTAGTCCGTCGTCGTGGGTGAGCTGCGGCAGGTCGGCGTCGTCGCACAGCTCGTCCAGGTCGGCGCTGGTCAGCAGCCGCAGGACGAGGGCTTGCAGGATTTCCTCGTGGGCGTACTCGCCGAACTCGTCGGTCAGGTCGTCAGGCATCAGCTGCTCCCTTCGCCCCGGATGGAGTGCTGGCGGCGGTGGGCGGGTCGGGGATGTGGCCTGCGATGTGGTCGCAGTCGTACGGGTGCACCGGCAGCCACGTCCAGGCGCGGCCCATCACGACGTACCGGCCGTCCGAGTCGGGGCTGATCCGTTCGGTGGCGTCCGGGTCGTCGTGCACGCGGGTTTCGTCCGCGACGATGACGTCGCCGTCGAACCACAGCCGCGTTATGGACTCGTCGACCATCCGCTCCTGCCGCTGCCCGCCGATGCCCTCGGCGGCGAGCTGGCGCCGGTAGCGGTCGCGGGCGGCCTGCTGGTCGGCGACGATCGCCTCGGCTACCTGCCGGGTGCAGGTGAACACCGCCCACCCGTTCCACGTGTCCACCAGGATGCCGACGAACCCGACGGGGATCCGCATCTGTCCGTCGCCGTTCGGCGTCCACGCCCAGTCCCCGGCGAAGACGCCCGGCCCGCGCAGGCGCACCCGGTCGGGAGCCAGGTGGCTGATGTCCCGGTCGTCGCCGTGCGGGTGCAGCACGATCCGGCACTGCCGGGCCACCTCGGCTTCGGCGGCGTCGTCGAACCCGTCGCACCACGCCCACCGCGTCTGGTCGCGCTGCCGGCCGGTCAGGTCCTCCCACGCCGGCGCACCCTGCGGGGCGTGCTCGGCATACCGGTCGCGGTCGGCGGCGAGGACGTCCCGGTCGGCGGCGGGCAGCCCGTCAATGACGGGCGGGTCCACGTCGTCGATGCCGGCCAGGACCTGCCGCGCGACCTCGCGGACGTCGCCGGTGGCCCTCCCGCCGATGAGGTTCTGCGCCCACCACTCGGCTGCGTCCCGGCCAGCCGCCGCGCCCGCGGTCCGCACCGAGTCGAGCACCTGCTCCCAGCCGGCGCCGCCGACAGCGGCGGGGAGTCGGCGGACGCGGTCACCGGCATCGAGAAGCATCGACAGGCAGGAGCCGTTGTCCCAGTTCACCTCGAGGACCTGCTGATCCGGGTCGTAGTGGCGCACCGTGCCCTCGTCACCCGGACGCAGAAGCGTGTGCGGGTCGCTGGTGTGCTCCAGCGCCACCCGCTCGCCAGGCTGGTAGGTCATCGGCTCGCCTCCCGCGCCGTCAGGACGGCGTGGCAGCGGGCGGCGACACCATCGCGGACGGCGTCGGTGAACCCGTCCCGCACCGCGTCGATGACCAGCGCCTGATCGTGGTCGGGCAGCTCCGGCCAGCCGGGGGCGCCGGCCGGGGCGTGGGACTGGTAGCGGTCGGCGTCGTAGCCGGCAACGTCGAAGCGGGGCAACGCCGCCACGACCGCGTCGTCACTGCTGTCGATGCCCTCGAGGACCGTCTGGGCGGTCTGCTCCTGCTCGGACGCGGTGCGTCCCTCGAGGGCGTGCTGCTGCCACCAGCCCACGGCGAGCTGTCCCTCACGCTCACCCGCGTTCCGCAACGCCAGCAGCACCTCCGAGCCGACCGGCGAAACGGCCGCCTGCTGGGTGCTGGAGGCGGCGCTGGCCGGGGAACTGGCGTACGGGGCCGCGGAGGTGGCCGGGTCGAGCCAGTCGGCGGCGAGCAGCACCCCCTCACGGCGGTAGCGGGACGGCACGGCCTGCTCATTGGTGACCCGGCGCAGCCACCCGGCCAGCTCGGCGCGGATCCTGCGGGAGGCGGTGGCGTAGCGGGCGCGGGCCTCACGGGCCCGCCGGTTCGCCTCCTGCGCGTTGCGCAGGTCCACGCGAGTGTGCAGGTCGAGCAGCCACTGGTGCTCCGCGGTGCTGATAAAACCGCAGCGGGCGTCGGTCAGCAGCCGGCGCAGCGCCTCGGCGTAGTAGTCGTCGCCATAGCGGCGGGTCTTCTCGTGGTGGACCAGGGTGTTCTGGATGTTCTGCAGCCGGCGACCCAAAGCCACCCAGTCCGTGTGGTCCTCGGGCCGGGTCCCCGGCTGTTTCCTGCTGCTGATGTGGTCCGTGTCGGTCACGGTGATGTCCTCTCCGAAGG
>NZ_MUYZ01000398.1:0-4904 GCF_003013775.1 Micromonospora sp. MH33 | reverse complement strand
CGCTCGACGGCCTGGAGACCACCGGCGACACCGAGCCGATGGAGCAGCTCGCAGACTGGGACCCGAACGCGTAAAACGGGCACTTGTGACGCATCTGTCGGTTGTGCGCGCTCCCGCGGGCGCCACTGGGCCCGGGTTTGGCGCAGGGCTTCGCGGCCGATGCGGATCACCCGGCCGTGCACCTTGCGCAGGTAGGCGAGCGGTTTGCGGATGGACCAGCGGGTGAAGGGCTGGCTGAGCTTGGTCGGGCGGGTGGTGGCCGTCTGGACGACGACCTCGTCGTCAGGGCTGAGCAGGCGGGGACGGCCTCCCGCCCCACCGAGGGTCCAGGCAGGCCGGGCCGATCTGGTTGAACCGGTGGATCACGTCCCCCACCGTGTCCTCGTCGGCCTGCACCAACCGGGCGATCACTGGAACTCGGTTGCCGCCAGCCGAGGCCAGCAGCACCATCGCCCGTCGATAGCGCACTGTGTTGGTGCTGCCCCGGCGCACGATCCGTGGTAACTGCTGGCCCTCCTGGCCGGTCAGCCTCCTGATCTTGACCAGCTCCGCCACCACGCCCCCAAACCCGTCGGATGTCCGTCTCATCCAACCGGTTCCGGCCCCACCGCCGCCAACCCGGTAAACGTTCCCGGTCAGAGCACTGGTTCCGGTCGTGACGTCACTGGCGAATCACGGCACCCAAGGTAATGGCTCTTGCAGCGGCATAGGCAGCGCGACGCCCGACACGGACATGCATGAGCCCGCATCTGTGCTTCACATATCGGCAGGGCAGGCCGAGGCCCCTCGGGTGCCAGTGGTGTCGGCGGCCTGTCCGCACTAGATGGCGACGGCGAGCAGCCGCTGATCTGGGCCGAGGGAATCAAGGTGGGCCAGGGCCTGCTCCAGGTAGGTGATGCGGTGAGCGAGGGCATCGCTGGCCGGGGCGAGCTTGCGGCCATCGGCGGTGAGCATCGCATCGCCGGCGACGGCGCTCGCGGCCCGGTAGTGCTGGTAGGCCACTTCACCTGCCTGGTACATCTCCAGCTCCCCGACGGAGGGTTGCCCGGGACCGTGGGTGGCGGCGTGCAGACGCATGGCCTGTACGCGGGGCTGGGCGTGGAAGTCCGCGACCGCGGACTCAAGGGGGTAGCGGTGGGGGTCGGTCAGGTGGCGGGTTTCGAACATCGGCCACGGGGTGGCCGCTCTCGTGCCGTGCACCACCCGCTGCCAGACCTGGTGGCGGATGCCGGCGCCCACGGCAGCGGCGTAGCGCATACCGGCCAGGTCGAGCAGCCGTACCGGTCCGCCCGCGCACGGCGCAGGGCGGCCCTTGCGCAGCCCGATCATGAGGTGGTGCTGCCAGAGCCGCAGCCGTGGCGCCGCCCAGAACAGGGCCGTGAGGGCGCCGGTGACACCGAAGTGAGTGTCGAGGTGGTGGCTCGTGAGCGCCGCGGCGGGTAGCCCGTCGGGCAGGCAGATCACCATCGTGGCAATGCTCGGGGCCGGCGTGACGGTCGGCCGCGAGGTGGTGGTAGCCGCCCGGGTGGCGACCGGTCGGGACCCTGACGGCGTTGCGGCCTTCGCGGCGGTCAGTCGTGCGGGGACGGCGGGCACGCGCCTGCCGTGGCGGGTCAGCGGAGTGCCGTTGACACGGGACATGCGTGATCCTCCTTCGATGAACTTGCGCGTGGGCGCGCAGGAGTGACCGGCCCACGGGGCGCGCGGGTCGGCTTCAGGTGGACGGGAAGATGCAGTGGTGCGAGTGGCTGGTTGACCTCGAGGGGTCGCCGCGCGGGATGTGTGCCGACCGGCCGAAGCGGGTGGGTATCGCAAACCGCAGGGATGCGGCGGGGATCCTGAGACGGGACCGAACCGGGATGCTGCGAAATGTGGGGTGGTGTTGCCGACACGGTAGCGGCCCGATCTGTCAGCGCCGGTTGCCCCCGTTCTGGCCGGGAAGGGGTGCTGAACTGTGATGTCAGCCCGCGTCACGGCCGCGCCGCAAGGGTTGCCGGATGCCTGTCAGATCAGGTGGGTCTGACAGGCGACCGGTGGCGGTGACAGATGCACCTCGCCGGCCGGGCGCCCGCGTCGGTGGGGAAGCCCGGCGCTGGCCAGGGCCGCAGCGGGGCTTGTGAGTCGGTCTGTGCCCATCACCGGCGGCGGGCGGCGACGGCAGGCAGCAGGCAGCGTTCGAGTACGGCGTCAGCGTCGTCGCTGGCGGTGTCGCTCGATTCGTTTTCGGCCGGGAGGTCGTCGAGGCGGCGCGGACGGCATTTGCCGAGGCGCCATCGGAGTTCCCCGATCACCTCACAGTGCCGATCAATGTCACGGCGGAAGGTGAAGAGGATGAGCCGAACCGGGCGCTTGTGGCGCTCGAGGACGCGGCCAAAGCTACGGGCAACTGGGTGGCGAACGCACCCGGCACCGTAACCCGACCCTTCCGAAGCGTCGACCTCGACGGCGATGGAGTTCCTGACGAGCCTCAGGCGTTGACCGCCGTGAAGGGAATCGGTGGGGCGATCGCCGGTGCGGCCGGGACCGTCGGCGAGGGGGTCAAGTCCCTGTTCAAGCCGAAGAAGCGGGGCAAGCATGCCGCGGGTGAGCTGCGGCGAGAGATTGAGGCGGCCGAGGCGTCAGAGACCGTGGGGTAACCAGGTGACTACGTGGCCAGAATTTGCTCAACGTTGATGCGTTGAGCGGTTTCGCGCTCGGTGGGGTTGGCCCAGCGGATCGTTTGACCGGCCAGGCGTATCGTCATGAGTCGAATCATCGCTACCTCATAGGGACACCCCCCGGGGCGACCCGGCGCCCTCATCCGGACGCATGTGATCTTCCGCTGTGGGCGTTGCGTGTGCCAGGCTGACTGATGTTGACCATCGGGAGCGAGGAGTGGACACGCGATGGCGATGGTCTGCCCCGACGCGGACGGGGTTGTCCTCCTCAACGATGACTCGATACCGATCCACGACGCCGTGACCACCCAGGACTGCACTACATCGATCCGGTCGGCGGCGCCGCCGTCGTTGGGGGCCACCGGCTATGAGCTGCGGTCCCGGCTACAGCGGCGATCTCCAGCGGGACCGGCCCCGACGGGGCGTCCCGGATCGCTCGTCTTGCGGCAAAGGACTGCACCGCGGATCCCGAGGCGCGGCACGGCCACAAGACCTCCGCCCGTGGCTATGACGGCGACAAGGGGCACGCGGCCGCCACCATTCACCGCTGGACCGCCCGTAGCCAGCGCGGCATGAAGCTCACCAAGTCACGCGGCCGCCGAGCCTGCGGCCAGGATCTCATCACACGATCGGATAAGTCGCCATGCATACCAGCTCTTCCCGGACAGGCCGTCCCCGAAGCCTTCGTGAGTACCTGAGCCGTCTTGATGAGCTCGGAGACCTACGGCGGATCGATTGGGAGGTAGACACTGCCTACGAAATTGGCGCAATCACACGCCACAGCAGCGAGGTCTGCGCACCGGCTCCGCTATTCACCAATATCCGTGGATACAGTGGGTATCGCGTGGTCGGGGCGCCCCTCGCCTACAGTTCCTCCGCCGAAGCCCGGATGGCCCGGGTAGCGATCGCACTCGGGCTGGCTCCGACAACGCCTGGCGGGCAGATCGTCGAAGAACTCGCAGCGGCGATGCGCCGCGAGCCCATCGCACCAGTTGTCGTGGACGACGCCCCGTGCCAAGAGAAGGTGCTGGTCGGCGACGCCGCGGACCTGACGAATCTGCCGACCCCGCTGCTGCATGTCGGAGACGGCGGCCGTTACATCAACACAATTGGCATCTTCGTAGTCGCCAGCCCGGACCGAAAATGGACGAACTGGTCCATCGCCCGAGCGATGCTGATCGACGGCAAACGGATGACCGGCATCGTCAGTGCCAGCCAGCACAACAACGTGATCCGCCAGATGTGGCAGCAGCGCGGTGAACCGATGCCGTTCGCGCTTGTTCAGGGCGCCGAGCCAAGCGCTTTGTTCGTCGGCGGCATGCCGCTGCGCGACGGGGTGGACGAAGCGGGCTTCCTCGGTGGATTGTTTGGCGAGCCGATGGAGACCGTGCGCTGCAAGACTGTGGACCTTGAGGTTCCGGCATCGGCTGAGCTGGTCATCGAGGGCTACCTGGCCGACGACGAGTCGTGGCTCGAGGGGCCTACCGGCGAGTACCACGGCTATCTGCCCGCTGTCCGTAAAAACCGTCCTGTTTACCACGTTACTGCGATCACTCACCGAAAGGAGCCAATCCTCCCGGTCGTTTGCGCGGGCAAACCGGTTGACGAAGACCATACGATCTGTGGCCCCGGCATCGCAGCTGTCCTACTGGAGGAGTTGCGTCGCGCCGGCCTGCCGGTCGTTTCGGCCTGGGTCGTCCCGGAAAGCGCCTGCACCCTGCTGGCCGTCTCCGTCTCTCCGGACTGGGCGCAGCTCACGGGGTTGAGCTCGACCGACCTCGCGCGCCGTATTCTCGATGTCTGTAAGGCTCCAGACACCGTTCACGCAGGCTGGTGGATCAGCAGGCTGATGGTCGTCAACCACGACATTGACCTCACCGATATGCGTGACTTGCTTTGGGCCTGGTCAACGCGGTGTCATCCGGTCACGGGCCGGGTGGTCGTCATGGACCAGCGGATCCCGGCCGGCGTCGTCTTCTACTCGGAGGCAGAACGTAGCGCGGCACGCGGTCCGGTCGAAGTGTTGGACTGCCTGATGCCCATCGGAGAGGACGGGCCGCGCAGCACCGCCTTTTCCGTCAACTTTCCGGCTGACCTGCAGCGGCGGGTGCTAGCCAGGCTGAACCATGAACAGCAGAGTGGCAGTCAACACCACTCCTGAGGAGGTCCTTGTTCCGCACCGGGTTTGATGGAGACATCGAAACCTGGGAGGAACACCAGCGATGCCCGCACCGAAGAAGTACAACG
>NZ_MUYZ01000397.1:0-4913 GCF_003013775.1 Micromonospora sp. MH33 | reverse complement strand
GCGGCGCGCCGCCGCCCCGGCCGGCGGCCTCCGCGACCGGCTCGCCGCGGCCCCCGCCGAGGACCGGCGCCGCCTGGTCGAGGAGCTGGTCGCCGGCCAGGTCGCCGAGGTGCTCGGGTACGCGTCGACGGCCACCGTCGGCCCCGACCGGTCCTTCACCGAACTCGGCTTCGACTCGCTCACCGCCGTCGACCTGCGCAACCGGCTAACCACCCGCACCGGGCTGTCCCTGCCGGCGACCCTGGTCTTCGACCACCCCACCCCGGCCGCGCTCACCGGGCACCTGCTGGCGCAGCTCGGACCCGGCCCGGCCGCGCCCACCCTCCTCGACGAACTGGACCGCCTCGAAGCGGCGTTCGCCGCCACCCCGCCGGAGACCCTCGCCGAGCTGGCGGCCGACGAGGAGATCCGATCCACGGTCGCCGCCCGGCTGCGCGCCCTGCTCACCCGCTGGGACGGCGACGGCGGCGTCACCGCCACCCTCGACGACGCCAGCGACGACGAACTCTTCGATTTCATCGACAGCCGCTTCGGCCGGTCCTGACCCCGCGACAGGTGAATCCCCGATGGCGAACGAAGCCAAGCTCCGTGAGTACCTCAAGCGCGTCACCGCCGACCTCCACGAGACCAGCGAACGGCTCAGGGCCGTCGACGCGAAGACCCACGAGCCCGTCGCCATCGTCGGGATGAGCTGCCGCTACCCGGGTGGGGTCCGCTCACCTGAGCAGCTGTGGGACCTGGTGGCCGCCGCCGGCGACGGCGTCACCGGATTCCCCGTCGACCGGGGCTGGGACACCGACCGGGCGTACGACCCGACGGGGGAGCGGCGCGGCAGCACCTACGCCCGGGAGGGCGGGTTCCTGCACGACGCCGGGAACTTCGACCCGGAGCTGTTCAAGATCTCCCCGTACGAGGCGCTGGCCATGGACCCCCAGCAGCGGCTCATGCTGGAGGCGTCCTGGGAGGCCATCGAGGACGCCCGGATCGACCCGCTCTCGCTGCGCGGCAACCGGGTCGGCGTGTTCGCCGGCATGATGTACCACAACTACGCCGCCGGGCTCGGCGAGATCCCGGAAACCCTGGACGGCTTCATCGGCGGCGGCACCGCCAGCAGCGTGCTCTCCGGCCGGGTCGCCTACACCCTCGGCTTCGAGGGGCCGGCCCTCACCCTCGACACCGCCTGCTCGTCGTCGCTGGTCGCGCTGCACCTGGCCGTGCAGTCGCTGCGTTCCGGCGAGTGCACCCTGGCCCTGGCCGGCGGGGTGACCGTGATGACCACCCTGGAGACGTTCGTCGACTTCAGCCGGCAGCGCGGCCTCGCCCCCGACGGGCGGTGCAAGTCGTTCGCCGAGGGCGCCGACGGTACGGGCTGGTCCGAGGGCGTCGGCGTGCTGCTCCTGGAACGGCTCTCCGACGCGCGCCGGCTCGGCCACCGCGTTCTCGCCGTGGTCCGGGGTTCGGCGGTGAACCAGGACGGGGCGTCGAACGGGTTGACGGCGCCGAACGGTCCGGCGCAGCAGCGGGTGATCCGGTCGGCGTTGGCGGCGGCGCGGTTGTCGCCGGTGGATGTGGACGTGGTGGAGGCGCACGGTACGGGCACCACGTTGGGTGATCCGATCGAGGCGCAGGCGTTGCTGGCGACGTACGGGCGGGGGCGGGACGGGCACGAACCGCTGCTGCTGGGCTCGGTGAAGTCGAACCTGGGGCACACGCAGGCGGCGGCGGGTGTGGCGGGCGTGATCAAGATGGTGTTGGCGATGCGGCACGGCCTCGTCCCGCCGACGCTGCACGTGGACGCACCCTCGTCCAAGGTGGACTGGTCGTCAGGCGCGGTCAGCCTGGTGACCGAGGCGCGGCCGTGGCCGGTGGCGCAGCGGGCGCGTCGGGCGGCGGTGTCGTCGTTCGGTATCTCCGGCACGAACGCGCACGTGATCCTCGAAGCGCCGGAACCCGAGCCGGTGCCGTCGGCGGACCCGGCGGTGGTCGATCTGCCGGTGGTGCCGTGGCTGGTGTCGGCGCGGTCGGCGGAGGCCCTGGCCGGTCAGGCGGCGCGCCTGGCCGGGCACGTCGATCAGCACGAGGACCTGTCTGCCGTTGACGTCGGTTGGTCGCTGGCGACCACGCGGGCGGCCCTGGAGCATCGGGCGGTGGTGGTCGCCGCGGGCCGGGACGGTCTGCTGGCCGGCCTGTCCGCGCTTGCCGAGGGCGGGTCCGCGCCGGGCCTGATCACCGGCGCGGTCACCACGGGTCGGCGGGCGTTGCTGTTCACCGGTCAGGGTGCGCAGCGCCCTGGCATGGGCCGGGACCTGTATGGCCGGTTCCCGGTGTTCGCGGAGGCGTTCGATCGGGTGTGCGCCCTGTTCGAGGGCCGGCTCGACCGTCCGTTGCGGGAGGTGGTGTTCGCCGAGCCGGGCAGCGACCTCGCGGTGTTGCTGGACCAGACCGTCTACACGCAGGCGGGGTTGTTCGCGGTCGAGGTGGCCCTGCACGAGTTGCTGTCGTCGTGGGGTGTCACGGCCGACTATCTGGCCGGCCATTCGATCGGTGAGGTGACCGCCTCTTACGTGGCCGGGATGCTCTCGCTGGAGGACGCCTGCGCGCTGGTGGCGGCTCGTGGTGCGTTGATGCAGGCGCTGCCGGCTGGTGGTGGGATGCTCGCCGTCGCCGCGTCGGAGGAACAGGTCCGGAACCTCCTCGCCCCTGCCCGTGACCACGCGACGGTCCCGGCCGACGTGGCTGCGGTTGCGGTTGATGTGGCGGCGGTGAACGGGCCGGGGTCGGTGGTGTTGTCCGGCCCGGTCGTCGAGTTGGACCGACTCGCGGGGGAGTGTGTCGAGCGGGGCTGGCGGGTCAAGCGGTTGCCGGTGAGTCACGCGTTTCATTCGCGGTTGATGGAGCCGATGCTGGCCGATTTCCGTGCGGTCGTGGAGGGCCTGGACTGGAACGCCCCGCGTCTGCCGGTCGTGTCGAACCTGACCGGTCAGCTCGCCGACCCGGCCGAGATCGCCGGGCCGGAGTACTGGGTGCGGCACGTGCGCGAGGCGGTGCGGTTCGCTGACGGCATCGCCACCCTGCACACCCTGGGCGTCACCACGTTCCTGGAGGTCGGCCCGGACGCCACCCTCACCGCCATGGCCGCCGAAACCACCGCCGACGGCCCGGTGCACCACATCCCGGCGCTGCGCCGCGACCAGGACGACACCACCGCCCTGACCACCGCCCTTGCGAGGCTGCACGTCACCGGCACCCGGATCAACTGGACCGCCTGGTTCACCGCCACCGGCCAGCAGCCCCGCACCGTCGACCTGCCCACCTACGCCTTCCACCACCGGCGCTACTGGCTCGACGCCCGCAGCCGCGGCCACGGCGGCGACACCGACGACGCGGCGTTCTGGCAGGTCATCGAGAACGAGGACGTCGCCGCGCTCGCCGCCGCCCTCGCCGTCGACCCCGACGCGCCCCTCGCCGACGTGCTGCCCGCCCTCTCCGCCTGGCGACGCCGGCAGGAGAGCGAGACCGCCCTCGACTCCTGGCGCTACCGGGTCAGCTGGCAGGCACTCCCCGACAGCAGCCGGCCCGACGTCGGCGACCTCCTCCTCGTCGTGCCCGCCGAGGAGAACGGGCCGGCGGCCGAGTGGGCGGCCGCGCTCACCGCACCCGGCGTACGGGTGCTGCCCGTGCCTTCCGGCGCCGGGCGCGCCGAGCTCACCCGCTACCTCGCCGACGTCGCCACGCCGGAGACCGTGCTGTCGCTGCTCGGCCTCGCGTCCGGGACCCACCCGGACAGCGCCTCCGTGCCGCTCGGGCTCGCCGACACGGTCACCCTCGCCCAGGCGCTCGGCGACGCCGGAATCACCGCCCGGCTCTGGATCGCCACCCGCCAGGCCGCCACCGTCGACCCCGGCGACCCCACCGTCGAACCCGACCAGGCCCTGCTCTGGGGCCTCGGCGGAGTGCTGGGCGCCGAACACCCGCACCGCTGGGGCGGTCTCGTCGACCTGCCCGGGACGGTCGACCCGCACGCCGTACCCCGGCTGCGCCGGCTGCTCGGCGGCGAACCCGGCGAGGATCAGGTGGCGCTGCGGGCCTCCGGCGCGTACGCCCGGCGGTTGGTGCGGGCCGGACGGCCGGCCGGCGCCGGACGGAGCTGGACGCCGCGCGGCACCGCGCTCGTCACCGGCGGCACCGGCGCCCTCGGCGGCCTGCTCGCCCGGCACCTGGTCACCGGATGGGGGGTCGACTCGCTGGCCCTGGTCAGCCGGCGCGGCCCCGACGCCGACGGGGCGGCCGAACTGGCGGCCGAGCTGACCGCCCTCGGCGCCCGGGTGCGGGTGCTCGCCTGCGACGTCACGGACCGGGACGCCGTACGCGACCTCGTCGGGCGGCTCACCGACGGCGAACGGCTCGCCGGAGTGGTGCACACCGCCGGCGTCCTCGACGACGCCGTGGTCACCGGCATCGACCCCGACCGGCTGGCCCGGGTGCTCGCCCCCAAGGTCGACGCCGGCTGGTGGCTGCACGAGGCCACCGCCCACCTCGACCTGGACCTGTTCGTCGCGTTCTCCTCGATCGCGGGCGTGCTCGGTTCCCCCGGCCAGGGCGCGTACGCCGCCGCCAACAGCTTCCTCGACGCCCTCGCCGGTCACCGGCGGGAACGCGGGCTGCCCGCCCACTCCCTGGCCTGGGGGATGTGGGACACCGACGGCATGGCGGCAGGCCTCAGCGACACCGACCGGTCCCGGGTGTCCCGCGCCGGTCTCGGCCTGATCACCGCCCCGGTCGGCGCCGCGCTGTTCGACGCGGCGGTCGCCGCCGACGCCGACGCCCTCGTCCCGGCCGTGGTCGACGTGCCCGCCCTGCGCGCGGCGGTCACCGCCGCCGGCGTACCGCCGATGCTGCGCGCCCTGGTCGGG
>NZ_MUYZ01000396.1:0-4967 GCF_003013775.1 Micromonospora sp. MH33 | reverse complement strand
ACCGCCGCGATCTCCTCGATCGCCGCGTCGACGCCGCCCACGGTCAGGCTCGGCTCGGCCGCCGGCGGGGGCAGGTCACGCAGGCTCGCCCAGCCCACCCCGGTCTGCCGCTGCCGCAACTCGCCGGCCAGGTAGCCGGCGCCGGCGGGCACCTCGTCGGGGTCGAGCGACCGCAGCGCGGCGGCCAGCAGCTCCACCTTGGCCCGCCGGCCGCTGGTGGCGCCCACCGCCGCCGACGTGGCCGCCAGCTCAAGGAACCGCACGTGCCTCATCCTGCCAGCCACCCCCGACACCGGGGCGGTTCCCGCGCGATCTTGGGAAGTTGGCGCCCCCCAGGAACGTCAACTCCCCAAGACCCCGGAAGCCGCGGGCCCGCTCAGGCCGAGACCGGCTCCTCGATCCGCAGCCCGCGGGCGCGCACCTCGCCGGCGACCCGGGTGAGCAGCGTGTCGAGCGCGACCAGGGCGGCGGAGAGCTCGCCGAGCTGTTCCTTGAGCGTGTCCTCGGGCCACGCGGAGACATCGACGTCCCCCAGAGCACTGACGGCGGCCTGGAGCCGCGACATCTCGTCGTTCGTACGCATGTTCGAGAGGCTATAACACCCCGCCGCCCGACACACCGCAAACTCCGACATCGGCCCCGAAGTTACGGTTTCGACGCCTCAGGGCAGCTTCGCGCCCGCCTCGGCGACCTTCGCGAGCAGCAGCGCCTCGGCCACGCAGACGCGGGCGAACTCGCCCAGGTGCAGGCTCTCGTTCGGCCCGTGCGCCCGGGCGTGCGGGTCCTCCACGCCGGTCACCAGGATCGCCGCGGCGGGGAACATCTCCTGGAAGGTGGCGATGAACGGGATCGAGCCGCCCACGCCGATGTCGACCGGGTCGGTGCCGTCCCAGGCGCCCCGGAACGCCGCCCGCGCCGCCTCGAACATCGGCCCGGTGGCGTCGATGACGCAGGGCGCGCCGTCGTGCTCGAACGTCACCGTCACCTGTGCGCCCCACGGGGCGTGCTTCTCCAGGTGCGCGATGAGCGCCGCGTACGCCTTCTTCGGGTCGTCGCCCGGCGCCAGCCGTACGCTCAGCTTCGCCTTGGCGGCCGGGACCAGCGCGTTCGGCGCCTCCCCGGTGGCCGGGGCGTCCACGCCGAGGATCGCCAGGGCCGGCTTGGTCCAGAGCCGGTCGGTGATCCGGCCGGTGCCGAAGAGCTGCGCGCCGTAGACCAGCCCGGCCTCGGCGCGGAACCGGTCCTCGGGGTAGTCGACGCTGGCGCCCTCGCGGCCGACCAGACCCTCGACGGCCACGTCACCGGCATCGTCGTGCAGCGTGGCGAGGAGCTTCACCAGCGTGGTGAGCGCGTCGGGCACCGCGCCGCCGAACATGCCGCTGTGCACGGCGTGGTCGAGGGTGCGCACCTCCACGAAGCAGTTGACGATGCCGCGCAGCGAGGTGGTCAGCGCGGGCACGCCGACGTCCCAGTTGGTCGAGTCGGCGATGACGATGACGTCCGACGCGAGTTCCTCACGGTGCGCGACGAGCAGCTGCTCCAGCGAGTCCGAGCCGTACTCCTCCTCGCCCTCGATGAAGAGGACCACGCCGACCGGAAGCCGGTCGCCGTACGCGCGCAGCGCCGCGATGTGCGCCATGATGCCGGCCTTGTCGTCGGCGGCGCCGCGACCGTAGAGGCGGCCGTCCCGCTCCACCGGTTCGAACGGGTCGGACTCCCAGAGCGACAGGTCGCCGACCGGCTGGACGTCGTGGTGGGCGTACAGGAGGACGGTGGGCGCGCCGGGCGGGGCCGGCTTCGTCCCGATCACGGCCGGCTGGCCGCCGGAGCGCACGATCTTCGTGTCGAGGCCGCAGCCGCGCAGCAGTTCCGCCACCGCCTCGGCGGAACGCTCGACGTGCGAGTGGTCGAAGCCCTCGAAGGCGATGCCCGGGATGCGGACGAGTCGCTCGAGGTCGGCACGGACGCCGGGCAGTTCCCGCTCGACGGCGGCCCGCACCTCGGACTCGGACATGATCGGTGAGGTCATGACCGGAATCGTATGCCGGCCTTACCTGGCCCCGCCGTCCGAGCCCTTCCCTTCGTGCCGGCGGACGTAGTAGCGGCCGGCGTCGTGGGGCAGGTCGGGGGCGCCGTCGACCACCAGGTCCACCGCGGCGCCGGTGCCGTCGGCGGCGAAGTGCGCCCGCTCCCCGGCGTGCCAGCGGCGCAGCTCAGGCAGGATCTCCGCGCCGTCGCGGGCGAGCGCCCGGGACAGCCGCAACCCGGCGGGCGCCGTGACGAGGACCGACAGGGTCAGCTCCGGCCGGATCGCCGCCCGCGCCGCGCTCACACCCTCCACGATCAGCACCGGCCCGGCCGGCACCGGCACCGGCCGGTCCAGGAACCGCCGGCGTACCCAGCTGTACCGGCGGTAGGACCCCGGCCGGCCCGCGCGGACCGGTCCGAGCACCCACTCCTCCAGGCGCGGCCAGAAGGTGAACTGGTCGTCCCAGCCGTCGAGCAGGTCGTCGGTGCGGACCACCGGCGGCCGGGCGCCGCCGGGCAGCGCCGCGACGGCGTCCGCGAGGCGCGTCGCGAAGACGCTCTTGCCCGCGCCGCTCGGCCCGTCGACCGCCACCAGTCGGGTACGCCCCAACCGCGCCGGCCCGGCCAGCACCCGCCGGGCCAACCCGGCGTACGCCTCGACCACCGCCACCGTCACCCGACCGACGCTAGCGGTCCCTCTTCCGCTGGATCCTGCGGCACCAGCAGGCCGTTCGCCGGGTGGGCCGGGGCCGCCGTGGGCATCATCGGGAGGTGCTCCATGACGTGATGAGTCCGGGCGTCGACGCCCTCCTCGAACAGGCCCGCGCCGGCCTCCACCGGCTCACCCCGCACGACACCGTCGAGGCGGTCCGCGCCGGTGCCCTGCTCGTCGACACGCGCACCGAGGCGCAGCGCCGCGAGCAGGGCGAACTGCCCGGGGCGATCGTCATCGACCGGACCGTGCTGGAGTGGCGGCTGGACCCGGCCAGCGCCTGGCGCATCCCGGAGTCGACCAGCTACGACCGGCAGATCGTGGTGGTGTGCCGCGAGGGCTTCAGCTCCAGCCTGGCGGCCGCCGGACTCCAGGCGCTCGGCCTGCGCCGAGCCACCGACATGATCGGTGGCGTGCAGGGCTGGCGGGAGGCGGGGCTGCCGATGTCCGACCGCCCCGCCGACATCCGCTACTGACCCCGCACGCGGCGGCGCGCCCGACCGGCTCAGAGGCTCGGCGCGCCCGACCGGCTCAGAGGCTCGGCGCGCCCGACCGGCTCAGAGGCCCGGTCCCCCGGACCGCTCAGCGGCTCGGACCCCCGGACCGCTCAGCGGCTCGGACCCCCGGACCGCTCAGGCGGTCGGGGCGCCGGGTGGGATGAACGGCAGGCCCGGCGGCGGGCCGGACTCGATCAGCCGCCACAGCGCGTCGGTGTCGAGGTGCTCCTCGACCAGGTCGCCGAGCAGGTCGAGGGTGCGCTCCCGGGCGGCGGCGAACGCGGTGTCCGGGGCGACCTTGAACCCGGTCCGCCCGGACAGCTCGGCGACCTCGGTGAGGAAGCGGCGGCGGAAGGCGTCGGACTCGAAGGCGCCGTGCCAGTGGGTGCCCTGCACCGCGCCCAGCCGGGCCCCCTCGCCGGTGCCGTCGGCGTAGCGGAGCAGCGGCGGCAGGCCCGGGTCGGCGGCCGACACCTGGCCGTGGTGGATCTCGTAGCCGTGGACCGGCACGTCCCCGGCGGCGGTGCCGGCGGCGCGCCGGACCGTCTTGCGCGGGTCGAAGGTGATCTCGACGGGGAGCAGCCCCAGGCCGGGCACGCTGCCCGCACGGCTCTCCACCGGGTCGTGGATGGCCCGGGACAGCATCTGGAACCCGCCGCAGATGCCGAGCAGCGGCCTGCCGGCGGCGGCGTGCGCCAGGACGGCGTCGGCCAGACCGGTCTCCCGCAGCCAGGCCAGGTCGGCCACGGTCGACTTGGAGCCGGGCAGCACCACCAGGTCGGCGGCGGCCAGCTCGGCCGGCTCGACGGTCAGCCGGACCCGGACGCCGGGCTCGGTGGCCAGCGCCTCGACGTCGGTGGCGTTGCTGATCCGGGGCAGCCGGACCACCGCCACGTCGAGCCAGTCGGTGCCCCGGGGCGCGGCCGGCCGGCCGAGCACCCGCCCGTACGCGAGCGAGTCCTCCGCGTCCAACCAGAGGTCGAGCGCCCAGGGCAGCACGCCGAGGGTGGGACGGCCGGTGACCCCGTGCAGCATGTCCAGCCCCGGCCGGAGCAGCCCCAGGTCGCCCCGGAACTTGTTGATCACGAAGCCGGCGACGAGGGCCTGGTCGGCCGGGTCGAGCAGCGCGACCGTGCCGAACATCGAGGCGAACACCCCGCCCCGGTCGATGTCGCCGACCACGATCGCGGGCAGGCCGGTGTGCCGGGCCAGCCCCATGTTCACGTAGTCGCCGGCCCGCAGGTTGATCTCGGCCGGGCTGCCCGCGCCCTCGCAGATCACCGCGTCGTACTCGGCCCGCAGCTCGGCCAGCGCCGCGTACGCGGTCCCGGCCAGCCGGGGACGCAGCTCGCGGTAGTTGCCGGCGGTGACCGTGTCGACCGCCTCGCCGAGCAGCACCACCTGGCTGGCGTGGTCGCTGCCCGGCTTGAGCAGGACCGGGTTGAAGCGCAGGTCCGGGGCGAGCCCGCAGGCGGCGGCCTGCATGGCCTGGGCGCGGCCGATCTCGCCGCCGCGCCCGTCCGGCCCGACCACGACGGCCGAGTTGTTGGACATGTTCTGCGCCTTGAACGGGGCGACCCGCACGCCCCGGCGGCGCAGCCAGCGGCAGATGCCGGCGGTGAGCACGCTCTTGCCGGCGTCGGAGGTGGTCCCGGCGACCAGCAGCCCGCCGCTCACCGCCCGCTCCCCGGGCGCGCCCCGCCGAGGGCGCGCAGCGCGGCGCGGCGCGC
>NZ_MUYZ01000395.1:0-5021 GCF_003013775.1 Micromonospora sp. MH33 | reverse complement strand
GGCGGCGCGCCGGGCGGGTACGCCGGGCCACCGCCGACCATCCCGCCGCCGCCGGGCTGGCGGCCGCCGGTGCACGTGCGGCCCACGCCGCCCCGCCAACTCCCGCCGCAGGACATGGCCGCCATGGACCAGGCCGACGGGCGTGCCCAGCGGCTCACCTACGGCATCGGCGCCGTCGTCGGCGTCGTGCTGGTGCTGCTCACCTGCCTGCTCTGCTCACGCCTGCTCTTTTGAGCCGGCCGGGCGGCGCGGCGGATCCGGGTCAGATTCTGAGCGGCGCGGCCGATCCGGTCAGACGATGCCGCTCCAGACCATCTTGGCCCCGCTGTCACCGGTCAGGTAGACGTACACCAGCGCGAAGACGGCCAGCACGACCACCACCCCGGTGAGCACCAGGGGCAGCCAGCGGGGCAGGTCGCGGGTCCGGGGCAGGCCGCTGGTCACCAGCAGCAGCAGGAGCGCCGCGACGGCCAGCCCGACGGTGAACCAGAGCAGGTTCTCGCCGTACTCGGAGTGTTCGTGGATCTTCTGCAGGCCCTCGGGCGGGTAGCCCCGCTTGCGGAGCACCTCCTCCAGCTCCTCGCCGGACTCCGTCGCCACCCAGGTGACGATCGGGGTGAGCACGGCGAGGACCGCCACCGCCCAACCCATCCGGGGCCGCCAGCGGGGCAGCACCCCGTACGCGACGGAGAGCAACGCCAGCAGCGGCACCAGCACCACGGCGGCGTGTACGACCAGGACGTGGCCCGGTAGGCCGTTGACTTCCCTGAACACCGACACCTCCGGCAAGTGGACGGATCGCGCGGTCAGCGTACGACGGGATGATCCGCCGTCGCGCTTCCGTACATCGACACACGCACGTCTCCCCGGTCCGGTTCACCTGTGGCCCGGGCCACCCGCGGTCACGCTCGCTTGTCGGCCCGGGGGCACCGTGCTGTCATGGACACATGTCCAATGGTGAGGAGCTGCTCCGGTCGAGGGGCCTGCGGGTCACCCGACCGCGCCTCGCCGTGCTGGACGTGCTCGCCGCCGGCGGTCACCTGGAAGTCGACGAGATCACCCGGCGGGTCCGCGAGCGCCTCGACTCGGTCTCCACCCAGGCCGTCTACGACGTGCTCGGCGCGCTCTCCAGGGCCGGGCTCTCCCGCCGGATCGAGCCGGCCGGCAGTCCCGCCCGGTACGAGGCCCGTGTCGGGGACAACCACCACCACGTGGTGTGCCGGGGCTGCGGCGAGATCGCCGACGTGGACTGCGCCACCGGTGACGCCCCCTGCCTCGACCCGAACGTCTCGCACGGCTTCGAGGTGGACGAGGCGGAAGTGACCTTCTGGGGCCTCTGCCCGGCCTGCCAGGCCCGACGCTCCGCCGACGACTGACGGCCGCTGGCGGGAGGCGGCCGGGCCCGCCCGGCGCGTGGCACTCTTGGGCGGTGGATTCCGATGACCTCGGCCTGTTCGGTCCGGGATCGGTCACGTGGAAGGTGCACGAGGAGCCGATCCTGATCGTCGCCGGCCTGCGTTCGCTCTACCTCCAGGCGCTGCACCCCCGCGCGATGGCCGGCGTGGCGCAGAACAGCAACTACAAGACGGACGCCTGGGGCCGGCTGATCCGCACGGCCACCTACGTGGCGACGACGATCTACGGCACCACCGCCGAGGCGGAGGCGGCCGGCCGGCGGCTGCGTACGCTGCACGCCCGGATGCGGGCCACCGACCCGTTCACCGGCAAGCAGTTCCGGATCGACGACCCCGACCTGCTGCGCTGGGTGCACGTCACCGAGGTCGAGTCGTTCGTGACCACCGCGCGGCGGGCCGGGCTCGCGCTGACCGACGACGAGGTGGACGGCTACTACACCGAGCAGCGCCGGGCGGCGGCCCTGGTCGGGCTGGACCCGGCCGAGGTGCCGGGCACCGCCGCCGAGGTGGCCGACTACTACCGCCGGATCCGCCCCGAGCTGCGGATGACCAGGGAGGCGGCCGAGACCGCGCTCTTCCTGACCGCCCCGCCGATCCCGTGGAAGCTCAGCCTGCCGGTGAAGCTCGGCCTGCACCTCGGCCCGCCGCGCTGGGCGTACCTGGGTATCGCCGGCACCGCGCTGGCGCTGCTGCCGGCCTGGGCCCACCGGCTGTACGGCGGCCTCGGCCTGCCCACCACCGCACTCTCGGCGGACCTGAGCGTCCGCGCGTTGCGCCTGGCCCTGGCGGCGGTGCCGCGCCGCTACCGGGAGGGCCCGTTGCAGCAGGCCGCCAAGGAGCGCGCCGCCCGCCTCGCCGCCGCCTGACCCCGCCCTCGCCCGGGCGGGGCGCTCACTCCGGCTCGGTGGGGCGCTCCACGGCCGCCCACGGGTCCTTGCCGGGTGCCTGCGCGCCGGCCGGGCAGGTGCGCCGGTAGTCGCACCAGCCGCAGCGCGGCCCCGGCTCGGTGGGGAATGCCGCATCGGGGTCGGCACCGCCGGCGACGGCCCGCTCGGCGGCCATGATGTCCCGGGCGGTGTCCTCCGCGCGGGTGAGCTGCCGCTGCAACGACTCCGGGCTGTGCTCGTGCGCCGCCACCGTGCCGGTGGGCAGGTGGTGCAGCTCGACGCGGCGGCAGGGGCGGCGGAACACCCGCTCGGCCGCGTACGCGTAGAGCGCGAGGGCCTGCGAGCCCCGCGCGTCATCGCTGTCCAGCCCGCTGCGGCCGGTCTTGTAGTCGACGATGACCAGCTCGGGCCGGCCGTCGGGGCCGGGGCGGGAGTCGATCCGGTCGGTGCGGCCGTTGAAGGCGAGCACCGCGGTCTTCACGGCGACCACCCGCTCCACGCCGACCGGCTCGTCGGCCGGGTCGAGCCCCGCCACGTAGGACTCCAGCCAGGACAGCGCCCGCCGGAAGGCGTCCCGCTCCTGCTCGTCGTCGCGGTAGCCCTCGCGGACCCAGGTGCCCTTGAGCAGGGTGCCCAGCACCTCGGGGCGGCGGCGGTCGGGGGCGAGCGCGTACCAGTTCTTCAGGGCGGTGTGGACGCTGGCGCCGAGCGAGTTGTGCGCCCACGGCGGACCCTTGGGCGGCGCGGGGCGGTCCACGTACGAGTAGCGGTAGCGGCGGGGGCAGTCGGCGTAGGCACCGAGCTTGCTGGGGGTGCAGACGAAGAGCCGTTCCGGCATGCCCTCGAAGCCGAGCTGCTCGGCCTGCTCGGCGCGGGGCCGGGGCGGCCGGCCGCCGGTGGGTCGTCCGGTCGGGGAGGGTCGTCGCACGCCTGAGATCCTGCCACCTGAGTACGACAGCGCCGCGACGGCTCAGCTCATGGTGAGGTACTGCGTGACGAACGCGGCGATCGCGTCGGCGATGAGCTGCACGGCGATGGCAGCCAGCAGCAGGCCGGCGATCCGGGTGAGCACCTCGATCCCGCCCGGCCGGAGGACCTTGACGATGCCGCCGGAGAAGCGCAGCACCACCCAGACCGCGACCATGACCGCGACGATCGCGGCGGCGATGGCGAGGTAGTCGGTGAAGCCACCGGCCCGCTGCACGAAGAGCATGGTGGCGACGATGGCGCCGGGGCCGGCCAGCAGCGGGGTGCCCAGCGGCACCAGCGCGATGTTGGAGGTGGCCTGCTGGTTCGGGTCGTCGGACTTGCCGGTCAGCAGCTCCAGGGCGACGAGGATCAGCAGCAGCCCGCCGGCGGCCTGCAAGGCGGGCAGGTCGACGTGCAGGTAGGCCAGGATCGTCTGGCCGGCAACGGCGAACACCACGATCACCCCGAGCGCCAGCGCGACGGCCTGCCAGGCGGCCCGGTTCCGGTCGCGGGCGGCCAGCGGGCCGGTCAGCGCGAGGAAGATGGGCATCATTCCGGGCGGGTCGACGATCACCAGCAGGGTCACGAAGACCTCGCCGAAGAGCTTGAGATCCACCCGGACACGGTAGCCGCGCCGCCGGAACGCTTCAGCCTGAAGCGACCGGGGTCACCCCCCGGGCCAGCTCGATGATCCGCTCGTACGGCTCGGCCCCCGTGGTGTACGCGCCGAGCCGGACGGTCTTGTGCGTGCCGTGGAAGTCCGATGATCCGGTGACCAGCAGCCCCAGCTCGGCGGCGAGCGCGCGGACGTGCTCCCGCTCGGCCGGGCTGTGGTCCTCGTGGTCGGCCTCCAGGCCGGCCAGCCCGGCCGCCGCCAGCTCCACGATCAGCTCGTCGGGCACGATCCGGCCGCGCCGGCTGGCCCGGGGATGGGCGAAGACCGGCACCCCGCCGGCCGCCCGGACCAGCGCCACCGCCCGGAACACGTCGATGTCCTCCTTGGGCAGCCGGTACCGCTCCCCCAGCCAGCGCGGACCGAACGCCTCGGTGGTGGTGGCGACCAGCCCGGCCCGGATCAGCGCCTGGGCGATGTGCGGCCGGCCGACGGTGCCGCCGGCCGCGCCGGCCAGGATCTCGGACCAGCTCACCCGGATCCCGTCGGCCTGGAGCAGCCGCACGATCCGCTCGCCGCGCTCCTCCCGGGCGCGCCGGACCCGGGCCAGCTCGGCGGCCAGCTCCGGCTCGGTCGGGTCGAAGAGGTACGCGAGCAGGTGCAGCGGGATCGCCGGCTCGACGCCGAACCAGCGGCAGGAGAGTTCGGCGCCGCGGACCAGGGTGAGCCCGGGCGGCAGGGCCGCGACCGCCGGCTCCCAGCCGGCCGTGGTGTCGTGGTCGGTGAGCGCCACGACGTCGAGACCGGCCTCGGCGGCGGCCCGGACCAGCTCGGCGGGGCCGAGGGTGCCGTCGCTGGCGGTGGAGTGGGTGTGCAGGTCGATCCGGGCGGCGGCGCTCACCCCGCCGACGCTACCGCCCCGCCCGGTCAGGAGCGGGTGTCGCCCACCACCACGGGCCGTTCGCCGGGGGCCACCCCGTCGAGCACCGAGGCGGTGGGACGCTCGCCGGCCAGCACCTGGTCGGGCCGGACCCGGACCAGGCCGCCGGTGGCGTCGACGTGCAGGGCGGCCCCGCTGCGGGTCCAGGCCACCGCACCGGCGACCGCCGGGCCGGCCGGGTGGTTCGCGGCGGCGGC
>NZ_MUYZ01000394.1:0-5076 GCF_003013775.1 Micromonospora sp. MH33 | reverse complement strand
CCGCAGCGCGGCCACCAGCCGGCGCGGGTCGACCTGGTGGTCGCCGGGGGCGACCGCGCCGCCGCGCACCCGCGGGGCCAGCGCCGGCTCGCGGTCGCGCAGCTCGGAGGGGCGCAGCGGCGTGATCGGCAGTCCCAACCCCTGCTGGTACGACCAGAGCCGCCGCGCCTCGGCCAGGTCGTCGGCGGTGAGCCCGACCACCAGGGTGCCGTCGGCGCGGTACCCGACATCGGCGCCGGCCGCCTCGGCCAGGTCGGCGGCGAAGCGGGGCCAGCGGGCGGCGGACTCGGCGAGCAGCCCGGTCAGCTCGTGTTCGCCGAAGTACGCCTCGGCGACCGGGGCGAGCATCCCGGCGGCGACGTGCGAGGCCCCGGAGCCGGGTGCCGGGTCGTGGACGGTCACGCGCAGCCCACGGGACGCGCACCGCCACGCGATCGCCAGCCCGACCGGTCCCGCCCCCACGATGGCGACGTCCGGTCGGGTCAGCACGTCAGGGCCTCGATCAGCTCGGCGGTCGTGCGGGCGGGATCGGGGCTGGCGGACAGCGTCCCCACCACCGCCACCCCGTACGCCCCGGCGGCCCGCAGCGCCGGCACCGACGCGGCGGTCCCCCCGCCGATGGCGATCACCGGCACGTCCACCGCGCCGGCCACCGCACGTACCCCCGCGGGGCCGATCGGGTCGGGCAGGCCGGCCTTGGTGGTGGTGGCGTGACAGGGGCCCACGCCCAGGTAGCTGGCCCCGGCGGCGACCGCGGCGGCGGCACCACCCGGCTCCCGCGCGGTCGCCCCGAGCACGGCGTCGGCGCCGAGCACCCGGCGGGCGGCCGCCACCGGGAGGTCCTCCGCGCCGACGTGGCCGCCGGCGGCCTCCACCGCCAGCGCCACGTGCAGCCGGTCGTTGACCAGGCAGGTCGCACCGTACGGCCGGCACAGCCCGACCACCCGGCGGGCCAGCTCGTACGCCTCCCGGTCGGTGGCGTCGTCCTCCACCCGGACCTGGACGACCAGCTCGGCGCGGGCCACCGGCAGGGCGGCGCGCAGCACGGCGAGCGGGTCCCGCCCCGGCCGGGTGTCGGTGATCAGATGCAGTCGTCCCAGGGACGGCACGGCAACTCTCCTCCCTGCGCCGGCATTACCCGGATCAGGTTCGACGGTCGGGGGCTTCCAGCCCCCCTCTCAGCCCGGTGGCACCGGGCTCCCGTGGGTCACTTGCGGGCCTACCGTACGACGTGCGCGCGGATCCGCCAAGGGTGGGTGGGTAATTTCCCACCGACCGTCCCGCGTGGAGGACGGGGACAGCGGGTGATCTCCCGATCACGCCATGCTGTCCGGATGCCCTCGCCCGCGGGCTGTCCTTTGTGCCCTTCCGGGCAGTGCGGCGGGGGGCGGACAGCGCGCTGCCCCGGCGGCCAGACGAGGGCGCCGGGGCAGCGGAGGGCAGGTCAGAGGAGGGCGTCCAGGGCGTCGAGGTCCTCGTCGGTGGGCTGCCAGGTGCCCGCCTCGGCGTTGGCGCGTACCTGCTCGGGCGTGGTGGCGCCGGCGATCACCGAGGTCACCGCCGGTCGGGCGGCGAGCCCGCCGATGGCCACCTGGAGCATGCTGACCCCGCGCTTGGCCGCGTACGCCTCGATCGCCTCGATGGTGTCCCAGTCCGCCGCGGCGAGGCGCTGGGCGTACCGGCCGCCGCCGGAGAGCCGGCTGCCGGCGGGCGGGGCCTCGTTCCGCTTGTACTTGCCGGTGAGCAGGCCGTTCGCCAGCGGGAAGAACGGCAGCATGCCCAGGCCGAACCGCTCGCACGCCGGGATCACCTCGGCCTCGACGGACCGTTCCAGAAGGCTGTAGTGGTTTTGCGCGGAAATGAAGCGCGCTCGGCCCTGGGAGGAGGCGGTCCAGTCGGCGTCGGCGATCTGCCAGCCGGCGAAGTTCGAGTTGCCGAGGTAGCGCACCTTGCCGGCGGTCACCAGGTCGTCCAGCGCGGCGAGGGTCTCGTCGATCGGGGTGCCCGGGTCGGGCTCGTGCATCTGGTACAGGTCGATGTGGTCGGTGTCGAGCCGGCGCAGCGACGCCTCGACGGCCCGGGCGATGTAGCGGCGGGCGCCCCGGGCGCCGTGGTCCGGCCCGTTGAGGCCGTGCATGTCCATGCCGAACTTGGTGGCGACCACCACGTCGTCCCGGCGGCCCTTGAGCGCCTGCCCGAGCAGTTCCTCGGAGCCGCCCTGCGGCTCGCCGTAGATGTCGGCGGTGTCGAAGAAGTTGATTCCGGCGTCGAGCGCGGCGTCCACCACCGCGCGGGTGCCGTCGAGGTCGAGCTTGCGGCCGAAGTTGTTGCAGCCGATGCCGACCACGGACACCACGAGCCCGGAGTCGCCCAGCCGGCGGTAGGTCATCTCAGTCACGAGATCCACCCTATGCCGCCGGCCGGGCGCTCACCGCACGTCCCAGACCGGCTCCGGGGTCTCCACCACCTCGCCGTCGCCGCGGAACAGCACGAACCGGCCGAAGGAGCGGGTGAACCAGCGGTCGTGGGTGACCGCGACGACCGTCCCGGCGAACGCGGCCAGCCCCGCTTCGAGGGCCTCGGCGGAGGCCAGGTCGAGGTTGTCGGTCGGCTCGTCGAGCAGCAGCAGGGTGGCCCCGGACAGCTCCAGCAGCAGCACCAGAAAGCGCGCCTGCTGGCCGCCGGAGAGGGTGCCGAAGCGCTGGTCGCCCTGCCCGGCCAGCTCGTAGCGGGACAGCGCCGCCATGGCCGCGTGCCGGTCCATGCCGGCCCGGTGCTCGTCGCCCCGCCACAGGATCTCCACCAGCGTCTTCGCCATCAGCTCGGGCCGGTCGTGGGTTTGCGAGAAGTGGCCGGGCCGGACCCGGGCGCCGAGGCGTACCTGGCCGTCGTGCGCGACGGGGGCGAGCGCCGCCGCGCCGTCGACGGGGGTGTTGGCCGGGTCGGGGTCGGTGCCGCCGCGGGCGAGCAGGCGCAGGAAGTGCGACTTCCCCGTGCCGTTCG
The DNA here is from genome assembly GCF_003013775.1 of Micromonospora sp. MH33. Lineage (NCBI taxonomy): Bacteria > Bacillati > Actinomycetota > Actinomycetes > Micromonosporales > Micromonosporaceae > Micromonospora > Micromonospora sp. MH33. Next base: position 2,073 of record NZ_MUYZ01000394.1, on the reverse strand, counting down.
CGCCGAGCACTGCCACCCGGTCGCCATACCAGAGTTCCAGGTCGAACGGGTACGTCAGGCCGTCCAGTTCGAGCTGCTCGGCGATTACCGCGCGCTTGCCGGTCCGCCCGCCGGTCAGCCGCATCCGGATGTCCTGCTCCTTCGGGGGTACGGGCGGCGGCCCGGCCTCCTCGAACTTGCGCAACCGGGTCTGCGCGGCCTGGTAGCGGGAGGCAAGCCCGTCGTTGTACGCGGCCTTCTGCTTGTACATGAGCATCAGCTCGCGCAGCTTCTGGTGTTCCTCGTCCCAGCGGCGGCGCAGCTCGTCGAGGCGGGCGTGTCGGGCCACCCGGGCCTCGTGCCAGCTGGCGAAGCCGCCCGGGTGCACCCAGGCGCTGCCGCCCTCCACGGCGACCACCCGGTCGGCGGTCTGGGCCAGCAGCTCCCGGTCGTGCGAGACGTAGAGCACGGACTTGCCGGACTCGCGCAGCCGGGCCTCCAGCCAGCGCTTGCCGGGCACGTCGAGGAAGTTGTCCGGCTCGTCGAGGAGGAGCACCTCGTCCGGGCCGCGGAGCAGCAGTTCCAGCGCGAACCGCTTCTGCTGGCCGCCGGAGAGGGTCCGCACCGGGCGTTCCCGGGCGGCGTCCCAGGGCAGGCCGAGGACGATGGTGGCGACGGTGTCGAAGAGCACCTCGGCGTCGTACCCGCCGGCCTCGCCCCAGGCGGCCAGCGCGTCCGCGTACGCGAGCTGGGCCTTGCCGGCGGCGCTGCTGTACTTGCCGCGGACCTCGGCCGCCCGCATGGCCGCCTCGGTCTCGGCGAGGCGGTGGCCGGCGTCGCGCAGCGCCGGCGGGGCGAGCGACAGCGCCAGGTCGGCGAGCGTCGACTCGTCGCCGATCATGCCGATGAACTGGCGCATCACGCCGAGCCCGCCAGCGCGGGCCACGGCGCCGGTCTTCACCGGCAGGTCGCCGGCGACCATGCGCAGCAGCGTGGTCTTGCCGGCGCCGTTGGGGCCGACGAGCGCCACCTTGGCACCCTCACCGACCCGGAACGACACCTCGGCGAAGAGTTCCCGGCCGTCCGGGAGGATGTGCCCGACCCCTGCCACGTCCACGTATCCCACGCGGGCATCCTGCCCGAGGGGTGGGCGCGGGCGACACCCGATTACGGGGTGACCCGGAGCACCCGGTAGCCCTTCTGGCTGGCGTGCCGCTCGACCTGCCAGCCCTGCTCGACCAGCCAGCGGTGCAGCGAGTCGCCGCCGAGGTGCCGCGCGACGACCAGCCAGGCCACCCCGTCCGGGGCGAGCCGGGGCAGCCAGCGCAGCAGCAGGTCGTGCAGTTCCGCCTTGCCGATGTGGATCGGCGGGTTGGACCAGATCTGGGCGAATGCGAGATCGGCGGGTACGTCGCCCGGCGCGGCCACCCGGACCCGGTCGGCGGCACCGACCCGGGCGGCGTTGGCGGCGGTGAGTTCGCGCGCCCGCTCGTTGACGTCGACCGCCCAGACCGTGGCGGCCGGTGCGCTGGCGGCCAGTACGCAGGTGATCGGCCCGAAGCCGCAGCCGATGTCGAGCAGCGGGCCGGTGGCGTCGTGCGCCGGCAGCTCGGCCTTGCGCAGCAGCACCGCGGTGCCGGGGTCGAGCCGGTTGGCGGAGAAGACCCCGCTGGCCGAGGCGAGGGTGTAGTCGCGCCCGCCGGCGGAGAATTCGACCTCGCGCGGCCGGGCGGCGGTCGTGGGTTCCGCGGTGAAGTAGTGGTCGCCGGTCACGACGGGCATTGTCGCACCGCCCGGGAACGGCGCCGGCGACGGTGGGCGGGGCAGGACGCAACGCCACTCCGCCAGATTTTCCCGATATTACCCCCGAAAGGGACAATGGCCCCTACTGTAGCCAACATGGTGTATCGGTACGAGTCCGATGAGGACGCCTTCCTGGAGTACCCGAGGCCCGGGTCGGACCCGTCCGTGCCCGGTGCCGCGGCGGCTCCGCCGGCGGGTCCCTCGCCGTCCCGCTTCCCCACCCCGTCACTGCCTCCGCCGGTCCGGCCCACCCGACCGGCCGTCGACGCCGCACGGGCGCCGGCCCCGCCG
>NZ_MUYZ01000393.1:0-5087 GCF_003013775.1 Micromonospora sp. MH33 | reverse complement strand
GCCCGCGAGGCCACCGAGGCCGGCGGAGCCCGGGCCGGCCGCGAAGGCGCCGAGGGGGCCGCCACCCGGGAGGCCGACGAGCTGGGCGAGGGAGCGGTCCGCGCGGCCGACGAGCCGGGCACCCCGACGGTCGCCGACGACGTGGCCAAGGCGGCGCAGCTGCCCGAGGCGATGGCCGAGGCCCGCTTCATCAAAGAGGCGAACGACGTGGTGGACGCCCCGATCCCCGTCCTGCTCGCCGAGCTGATGGCGCTCAAGACCCGGTACCGGTGGATCGAGACGTTCACGGCCACCCCCGTCGGGCCCGGCCGGTTCCACATCGAGCTGATCGCAAGCCACAACGACCTCGGTAACTACACCACCGGATTCCGGTCGACCCGCGACACGTTGTCGCGCATCACCGAGAACTTCCAGAACGTGCTGGACGCCGATCCTGTCGTGCGGGCCCGGTTCCGTCGGATCGCCCGGCTGGCCGAGACGGACGCAGAGGGCGCGGCGCGGGCTGCGGCGCTCCTGGAGGAGGAGCTGACCAACCGCAGCGGACGCGGCGTGGCGGACCTGTTCGACCAGGCGCAGATGCCGAGCCGGGGCGTCGACCCCCGGGCGGCCGCGGAAGGGCTGTCGCCGTTGGACCGCCCGCGCGGCGCGCCGCCGATCGAGAGCGGGGCCCAGGGCACCGTCGGCGAGGCCCGGCACGCCCTGGAGGTCGCCCCGAGCGTGCCGAGACGCGCCAGCGACGTCGTGTCACCGGCGCGGCAGGCAGAGCTGCGGGCCGAACTCCTCAGCGGGGAACGCAGCCTGGTCGATTTCGCGCGCCAGTTCCCGCCGGAGGGCGCCGCTCAGGTGTTCCTGCCGACCGGTCGCGGCGGCGGCCGGTACATCGACCACATGTTCGTCGACGGTTCGACGGTGGTGCTGCGGGAGAGCAAGAACGTGCGGATGTTCCGGCTCACCGAGGGCTACCGGACGCAGATCGACAAGGACATCGAGCTCCTCACCCGGTTCGTCGACGCCCGCGTCGAGTGGCGCATCACCGGCGCGATCGACGACGCCGCCCGCGCCGAACTCGACCTGCTCGTCACGGAGCTGGGGGGCCGCTTCCGGTACGTGACCGGCGCTCTCTGATCCCAAAAACGACAGCCCCCTGCCGGGTGCGGCTCACGGGGCTGCGTCCACCGACCGCGCGTGGCAGGGTCGTGACACATGATCGACGAGTTCGCGAAAGAGTACCTGCACCACGACCTGCGCGACATCCGCGAGACGATGCTGTGGAAGCTCGACGGGTTGCCCGAGTACGACGTACGGCGGCCCCTGACCATGACCGGGACCAACCTCCTCGGCCTGGTCAAGCACTTGTCGATCACGGAGTCCAGGTACTTCGGTGAGGTCTTCGGCCGGCCGTTCCCCGAGCCCCTGCCCCGATGGGACGACGCCGACCACGACGAGACCGACATGTGGGCGAGCGAGCACGAGACGCGCGAGGGGATCATCGACCGTTACCGGCGGGTGTGGGCGCACTCGGACGCGACGATCGGCGCCCTCGCCATCGACTCGCCCGGCCATGTGCCCTGGTGGCCGCGTCCGAACGTGAAGCTGTTCAACATCCTGGTCCACGTGCTCACCGAGACCAGCCGGCACGCCGGGCACGCCGACATCCTGCGCGAACAGCTCGACGGCTCCACCGGGGCAGCAGCCGAGTACGCGCACCCGCAATCCGACGAGCCGTTCTGGGCGGCGCGGCGCGCGACGATCGAGCGGGCCGCCAGAGCAGCCGTCGCCAGGCCCGGTGACGGGTTCCCCGACGCGCAGGACTGAACGGTGTGCGGTGTGCCGATGCCGCCCGCTATCTGCCGCGGTGCCGGCGACAGGCGGCGAGAGATGTTCGTCCGACGTCCCGGAACCGTAGGGCTGTCCCTCGATGCATGGGAAGCATCAGAGTCGAGACCTGTTCTAGAAATTCGCTCTAGTTCCGGCCTAGGCTGACGACCATGGCGCAGACGGTGACGGCGGTCGTGACCGGAGCCAATCGCGGCATCGGGTTCGCGGTGGCCACCGAACTGGTGCGACGGGACTGCCGGGTGGTGCTGGTGACCCGGGACCGAACGCGGGGCGAGCAGGCGGTGGCGGCGCTGCGGACGTCCTCAGGTGGTGCGGCCGGCTCGGCGGAGCTGGTGGTGGGCGACCTGTCGGTGCTGTCGTCCGTGCGGGCGGTCGCGGCCGAGCTGGGCAGTCGATGTGAGCGGATCGACGTGCTGGTGCACAACGCCGGTGTCTGGCCGACCCGGCTGGTACGCACCGAGGACGGGTACGAGCAGTCGTTCGCGGTGAACCACCTGGCGCCGTTCCTGCTCAACCACCTGTTGGAGAAGCGGCTGGGGAGGGTGGTCCAGGTCAGTGCCGGCCTCTACGTCAAGGGCAGGGTGGACCCGGACCGCACGCCCTGGGGCGAGGACTTCCACCGGATGCGCACCTACTGCGACACCAAGCTCGCGAACCTGCTCACCGTGCCGCTGTTCGCCGAGCACTGGGCGAACACCGGCGTGACCATCGACGCGGTGCATCCCGGCGTCATCAGGACCGGGCTGGGTGATCCCGGTGGCGTGCTGGGCCTCCTGCTGAAGGTGGTCAAGCGCCGGTGGGATGCTCCCGAGGCCGGTGCGGCGCCGGTGGTGTGGCTGGCGTTCGCGCCCGGTGAGAGATCCGGCCGCTACTTCGACGGGGACCGTCCGGTGCCGCTCGCGCCCGTGGCGGACGATCCCGCTCTGGCGCGACGGCTGTGGGATCAGGGGATGGCACATGTCGCCTAAGCAGCAGCGGGGTGAGGCGACCGCCGAGCGGCTGCTCGCCGCGGCGCTGGACGTGTTCGACGCCGCCGGCCAGCCGGGCTTCACGGTCAACGCGGTCACTGCGGCCGGCGGCGTCAGCCTCGGCAGTCTCTACCACCACTTCGGCAGTTTCGACGGTCTGGCCGCGGCCCTGTACAGCCGGTGCATGGCGGCGCTGTTCGACGAGCTGATCGCGGCGCTGAGCCGGGCCCGGACCGCCCGCACCGGCGTCCGCGCCATCGTGACGGCCTACCTGCGTTTCACCGAGGACAACCCGGCCGCGGCGCGCTTCATCCACGCCTCGGCCTACGCCGGCTACCTGGCCGCGCACGCCGAACAGGTGACGGCGGCCAAGGCGCCGCGCATGGCCGCCGTCGCCGGCTGGCTGCGGCCGCGCATGGCGGCCGGCGAGATCGCCACCCTGCCGGAGCCACTGGTCGAGATGCTGCTGATCGGCCCGGTGGCGGAGACCGCGCGCCGGTGGCTCGCCGGCGTGCCGGGCGTCGATCTCGGGCAGGCCGCCCGCGTCCTGCCCGAGCGGATCTGGCGCTCCCTCGCCCCGGACTGACCCCGCGGCGATCGCGGAGGTGGCTGTCTGATCAGGCGCCGTCCAGCACGCCGAGAATGGTCATCCGGCGGCGTGTTGCCGGGCTCGTTCACGCAGCACGGCCAGGGCCCCGGTCCAGTGCACCAGTTCGTCGAGCATCGCCTCGGCGCTGGCGTCCATGGTCTCATTGGGTCGCAGTGCCCCGTCGTCGTCGATGAACTGGGCGACGAACGGGATGTGTACGGCCTCGGGGATCGGCGTCATCTTCAGCGTGGTCAGCACCTGCTTGATCATTTGTGCGGCGCGGGTGCCGGCACTGACGCCGCCGTAGCTGACCAGGCCGACCGGCTTGTAGGCCCATTCGTGCGCGAGGTAGTCGATGGCGTTCTTGAGCGGGGCTGTGTAGCCGTAGTTGTACTCGGGCATGACGATCAGGAACGCGTCAGCCCGGTCGATCGTGGCGCTCCAGTCGCGGGTGTGCTGGTGCTCGTAGCGGCGCAGGCGCGGGTGGTTCGGCTCGTTCATGAACGGCAGGTTCCACTCGGCGAGGTCGACGAGCTCCACCTGGTCGAAGCCGCCGTGCTTCACCGCCGCGGCGTGGATCCACTCGGCGACCGGCAGGCCGAGCCGGCCCGGCCGGGTGCTGGCAATGATGATCTGCAACGTGGTCATGCTTCGCTTCCTCGAAAGTCGATGACGTATCAGCAACCTATCCGCAAAACGCTGACGTATCAGCAACCTATCCGCAAAACGCTGACGTGTCAGCAACTCGTCGTAGACTGTGATGCATGACCCAACCGCGGTGGCTCAACCCGGAGGAACAGCGTCTGTGGCTGGCCTTCCTGCGCATGCGGCGCGCGCTCGACGTGGCGATCGACGGTCAGCTCGCCGAGGCCGGCCTGTCGCCCGCCGACTACGACGTACTGGCCCCTCTCTCCGAGAGCGACGAGGCACTGCGCGTGCGGGACCTGGCCGCGCGCATCGGCTGGGACCGCAGCCGTATCGCCCACCAGCTCCGGCGCATGGAACAGCGCGGGCTCGTCGTGCGGTCCGCCAGCACGACCGACCGGCGCGGCACGATGGTCCAACTCACCGACCTCGGCCGTACGGCGATCACCACCGCCGCGCCTGGGCACGTCGAGACGGTCCGCCGGGTCCTGTTCGATCAGCTCGACCAACATGACCTGACCCATCTCACGAACATCGCCGAGCGGGTGGCCGACGCCGCTGGACTCACGGGCATCTCCCGCACCGGCGGCCCGGCGCCGCGCGCCGCAGCCCAAGCGGGCCGCCAAGGACTCGAACCCTGAACCCCTCTGGCGGTCATGCGCGATCAGCGACGTGCGTGCCAGCGCTCGCCCGTGTGCTGACGTCCGGCGGCGTTGCTGTCGGCGCTTCCATCCCCAGCCGTTCCGCGGGCCGACCCTGCCGGGGACCCGGGTACATGCTGTGGGTGGCCACGCGCGGCGCCGAATCCGGCGTCGCCGTGCAAAGACCGCCGTCGCTGCGCGGTGGGCTGTGCCGGATCTTTCGCAACGGGGCCTGGCACTACGAATTGCGGCCCGAAGCGATCGACGACGTCTGCTGCCCGAGAATGTATCCCGATCCCATCCAGGACCCGAGGATGCAGCAGTGACTGGCAGTAGACGAGGACAGGCGATGGCGCGGGTGGACACGGCGGAGAGCGGGCAGGGCGGCGCGGGCCGCGGGGATAC
>NZ_MUYZ01000392.1:0-5131 GCF_003013775.1 Micromonospora sp. MH33 | reverse complement strand
TGGCCGCCGCGTCGCTGCGCGCCGCTCCCCTCCGCTCCGCCCGCGCCCGACGGACGCTCGGCGTGCTCGGCGGCCTGGCCGCGCTCGGCTGGGCGGCCGGCACCGTCGAATTCACCCGGGCCCGCGTCGCGCCCGGCCCGCGCACCCCCGACGAGGTCGCCACCATGCTGGTGACCAGCGCGCTCATCCCGCCGCTCGCGGTCGTCCACTGGGTACGCGGCTGGCGGCGCGCCCGCGCCGTCCCCGCCGGGGACCTGGTCATGGCGCCGGTCCCGGGGGCGGGACGGGATGTTTAGGTCCTTGTCCCGGGGCAACTTCTCGGCCATGAACCCGTCGGGTCCCGCCCTGTACGACGCGGTGCTGCTCGACCGTGACGGCACCCTCGTCGAGGACGTGCCCTACAACGGCGACCCGGAGAAGGTCGGTCCGCTACCCGGCGCCCGGGAGGCGCTGGACCGGCTGCGGGCGGCCGGGCTCCGGCTGGCCGTCGTGACCAACCAGTCCGGACTCGCCCGCGGCTACTTCACCGAGCGCGAGATGCACGCGGTGCACGCCCGGATCGAGGAGCTGCTCGGCCCCTTCGACCACTGGGCGATCTGCCCGCACGACGACACCGACGGCTGCGCCTGCCGCAAGCCGGCCCCGGGGTTGGTGCACGAGGCCGCCCGGGCGCTCGGCACCGCGCCCCGGCGCTGCGTGCTGATCGGCGACATCGGCCGCGACATGGCCGCCGCGCTCGCCGCCGGAGCCACCGGGATCCTGGTGCCCACCCCGGTCACCCGCCCCGAGGAGGTCGCCGAGGCGCCGGCCGTCGCCCGGGACCTGCCCGGCGCGGTGGCCGAGATCCTGCGCCGGGACCGGGCGGTACGGCCGGTGGTGCCGCGTACCGGGCGGGCCGGCACGGTGCTGGTGGCGCGCAGCGACGCGGCCGGCGACCTGCTGGTCACCGGCCCCGGCATCCGCGCGGTCGCGGCCGGGGCGGAACGGGTGGTGCTGCTCTGCGGGCCACGCGGTCGGGCGGCAGCCGAACTGCTGCCCGGCGTCGACGAGATCATCGAGTGGCCGCTGCCCTGGATCGACGCCCCCGCCCCGCCGGTCGACCCGGCCGGGATGCGCAGCCTGGTGGACCGGCTCGCCGCCGTCCGCGCGGACGAGGCGGTCGTCTTCACCTCCTTCCACCAGTCGCCGCTCCCCCTCGCCCTGCTGCTGCGGATGGCCGGCGTCCCGCACATCAGCGCGATCAGCGACGACTACCCCGGGTCCCTGCTGGACGTCCGGCACCGGGTGCCGGTCGGGGTGCCCGAGCCGGAGCGGGCGCTCTCCCTGGCCGCCGCGGCCGGCTTCGCCCTGCCCGCCGGGGACGAGCCGGGGCTGCGGTTGCGCGCCGACCGGCTGCCGCCCGCCCCGGCCGCCGCTGGCGAGCCGGGCTACGTGGTGCTGCACCCGGGCTCCTCGGTGGAGACCCGGGCCTGCCCGTTCGAGCTGGCCACCCGCATCGTCCGGGTGCTCAGCGCGGCCGGCTACCGGGTGGTGGTCACCGGCGGGCCCGACGAGCGGGAGCTGACCGCGCAGGTGGCCGCCGCGGGCGGCCTCGACCTGGGCGGACGTACCGGCCTCGGCGAGCTGGCGGCGGTGGTCGCCCGGGCCGGCGCGCTCGTGGTCGGCAACACCGGGCCCGCGCACCTGGCGGCGGCGCTCGGCGTGCCGGTGGTCAGCCTCTTCGCCCCGACCGTCCCGTTCGGGCAGTGGGGACCCTACCGGGTGCCCACCGTGCGGCTCGGCGACGCCGGGGCGGCCTGCCGGGACACCCGGGCCGTGCGCTGCCCGGTCCCCGGCCATCCCTGCCTGTCCGCCGTCGAGCCGGGCCGGGTGCTGGAGGCGCTGCGGCTGCTCGGGGTGCCCGCCGACGCGTCGGAGCCGCTGGTCACCGTCCCCGGCGGGGTGGTCGGATGAACGTCCTGGTGTGGCACGTGCACGGGTCCTGGACCACGTCGTTCGTGCACGGCAAGCACCGCTACCTGGTGCCGGTCACCCCGGACCGGGGCGCGTACGGGCTGGGCCGGGCGCGGACCTACCCGTGGCCGGACAGCGCCGTCGAGGTGACCCCGCCGGAGCTGCGCCGGGCCGACGTGGACGTGGTGCTGCTCCAGCGGCCCGAGGAGTTCGACCTGGCCTGCGAGTGGCTGGGCCGCCGGGTCGGCCGGGACCTGCCGGCCATCTACGTCGAGCACAACACCCCCAAGGGCGACGTGCCGAACAACCGGCACCCGATGGCCGACCGGGATGACCTGCTGCTCACCCACGTCACCCACTTCAACGAGCTGTTCTGGGACAACGGCGGCACCCGCACGGCGGTGGTCGAGCACGGGGTGGTCGCCCCGGCCGTCGAGTGGACCGGCGAGCTGGACCGGCTCGCCGTCGTCATCAACGAGCCGGTACGCCGCTGGCGGGTCACCGGCACCGACCTGCTGGCCCACTTCGCCGACCTCGCCCCGCTGGACGTCTACGGCATGAAGGTGGCCGGGCTCGCCGACCACCTGGGCCTGCCCCCGGACCGGCTCACCAGCCACGACGACGTGCCGCAGCACGCCATGCACGCCGAGCTGGCGAAGCGGCGGGCGTACCTGCACCTGTGCCGGTGGACCTCGCTCGGGCTGAGCCTCGTCGAGGCGATGACCATGGGCATGCCGGTGGTGGCGCTGGCCACCACCGAGGCCGTGGAGGCCGTGCCGCCGGCCGCCGGCGCCCTCTCCACCCGGGTCGACGTGCTCGTCGAGGCGGCCCGGGGCCTGCTGGACGACCCGGCGGCGGCCCGCCGGGCGGGCGCCGCGGCCCGGACCGCCGCCCGGAACCGCTACGGCCTGGAGCGATTCCTCGCCGACTGGGACCGGCTGCTGGAGGAGGAAGTATGCGCATCGCGATGATCTCGGAGCACGCCAGCCCGCTCGCCGTCCTCGGCGGGGAGGACGCCGGCGGCCAGAACACGCATGTCGCGGAGCTCTCCGCCGCGCTCGCGGCCGCCGGTCACGACGTCCGGGTCCACACCCGGCTGGACGCCGTGGACCTGCCCGTGACGGTCCGCGCCCCGGACGGGTACGACGTGGTGCACGTGCCCGCCGGCCCGGCCGAGCCGGTGGCCAAGGACGACCTGCTGCCGTACATGCCGGCGTTCGGGGAGTGGCTGGCCGACCGCTGGCGCACCGGCGACTGGCAGCCCGAGGTGGTGCACGCGCACTTCTGGATGAGCGGACTGGCCGGGCTCGCCGCCGGGCGGCGCACCGGGGTGCCGGTGGTGCAGACGTACCACGCGCTCGGCACGGTCAAGCGCCGCCACCAGGGCGCGCAGGACACCAGCCCGCCGGGCCGGGTCGGGCACGAGCGCCGGCTGGGCCGCTCCGTCGACCGGGTGGTCGCCCAGTGCCAGGACGAGGTCGCCGAGCTGGTCCGGATGGGGGTGCCCCGGTCCCGGATGACCGTCGTGCCGTCCGGGGTGAACCTGTCCACCTTCGCGCCGCTGGGCCCGGTCGCCGAACGGGACGGCGCCCGGCCCCGGATCCTCACCGTCGGGCGGCTGGTCGAGCGCAAGGGCTTCCAGGACGTCATCCGGGCCACCGCGCTGGTGCCGGACGCCGAGTGCGTGGTGGTCGGCGGCCCGCCCGCCGGGCTGCTGGAGACCGACCCGTACGCGCGGCGGCTGCGGGCGCTCGCCGAGTCCTGCGGGATCGCCGACCGGGTGAAGCTGATCGGGGCGGTGCCCCGGGAGGAGATGGGGCGCTGGTACCGGTCGGCGGACGTGCTGGTCGCCGCTCCCTGGTACGAGCCGTTCGGGCTGACCCCGCTCGAGGCGATGGCGTGCGGCGTACCGGTGATCGGCACGGCCGTCGGCGGGCTCAGAGACACCGTGGTGCCCGGCCGGACCGGCGACCTGGTGCCGGCCCGCGACCCGGCGGCCCTCGGCGCGGCGATCCGCGGGCTGCTCGGCGACCGGATCCGCCGGTTCGCCTACGCCACCGCGGCCCTGGAGCGGGCCCGCACCCGCTACTCCTGGTCCACCACCGCCGACCGGCTCGCGGACCTGTACGCCGAGGTGGCCACCGTGCGCCGGCCCACCCGGGTGGTCGCCTGATGGCGGCGCCCACGCCGGCCGTCGGGGGGACGGTGCTGGAGGACCACCTGACCCGACTGGCCGCCGCGCTGCTGCCGCTGCGCGACGCGGAGCAGCTGCTGGCCCGCTGGGGCGGGGAGCTGGCGCACCGGCTGGCCACCGGCGGGCGGCTGCTGGTCGCCGGCAACGGCGGCAGCGCCGCCGAGGCCCAGCACCTCACCGCCGAACTCGTCGGCAAGCTCCGCGACGACCGCGAACCACTGTCCGCCATCGCCCTGCACGCCGAAACCTCCGCCCTCACCGCCATCGGCAACGACTACGGCTACGACGAGGTCTTCGCCCGCCAGGTCCGCGCCCACGGCCGACCCGACGACATCCTCCTGCTCATGTCCACCAGCGGCACCAGCACCAACCTGCTCACCGCCGCCCGCGCCGGACACGACACCGGCCTGCGCTGCTGGGCCTTCACCGGCCCCGCCCCCAACCCGCTCGCCGAGGAGTGCCACGACGTGCTCGCCGTGCCGTCCCCGGACAGCCAGGTCGTGCAGGAACTGCACCTGGTCTCCACGCACGTGCTCTGCGAATACGTCGACCGGGCGCTGCCCGCGGCGCTCGCCGCGCGGGCGGCGGGCCGGACGCCGGCCGACGCGGTGCGGACCGGTGTCGAGGTGGTGCTCGGCGACGGTCCGGACGGGAAGGTGCAGGCCCGATGAGGAGGTCGAGCATGACGGGACCCGTGGTGGTGCTCGGTGACACGCTGCTGGACCGGGACGTCGAGGGGGTGGTGAACCGGCTCTGCCCGGACTCCCCGGTGCCGGTGCTCGAGGAGACCACGCACGTCGACCGCCCCGGTGGCGCCGGTCTCGCCGCCGTCTTCGCCGCCGCGGAGGGCGCCGAGGTGGCGCTGGTCACCGCGGTCGCCGATGACGCCGGCGGGGCCCGGCTCGGCACCTGGACCCGGAGTGGACCGCCTTCGGCGTCGACGAGGGCAGCCGGCGCTACGCCGCCGGTCCGGTCCACCTCTAC
>NZ_MUYZ01000391.1:0-5147 GCF_003013775.1 Micromonospora sp. MH33 | reverse complement strand
TCCACCTCATCCAAGGCGTCGACCGCACCGGAGAGCACCACGGACGTGGGGCCGTTCACCGCCGCGATCCCCACCCGATCGGCCAGCCCGGCCAGGGTGGCGGCCACGTCCGCCTCGGCCGCGTTGACCGCGAGCATCCCGCCACCGGCGGGCAGGGCCTGCATCAACCGCCCCCGCGCCGCCACCAGGGCACACGCATCCGCCAGGGACAGCACCCCGGCGACGTGCGCGGCGGTGATCTCCCCGATCGAATGCCCACCCACGACATCCGGCACAACCCCGAACGACTCGACCAGCCGGAACAGCGCCACCTCGACCGCGAACAACCCGGCCTGGGTGAACACCGTCTGATCCAACAGCTCCGCCTCCGGCGAGCCCGCATCGGCGAACAGCACCCTCCTCAACGGCCGCGGCAACAGCGGATCCAACTGCCCGCACACCTCGTCCAACGCGGCGGCGAAAACGGGGAAGGTCTCGTGCAGCTCCCGACCCATGCCGGCGCGCTGCGCGCCCTGACCCGAGAAGAGGATCGCGAGCTGGCCGCATTCGACGGCGGAACCGCTGACGACCGCGCCGGACGGGTCCCCACCGGCCAGGGCGGTCAACGCCCCGAGCAGGCCATCCCGGTCCGCCGCAGCCACCACGGCCCGCTGTTCCAGAGCCGACCGGGTGGCCACCGACGACCACGCCACATCGACCGGGCGCAGCGCCACGTCACCGGCCAGCCAGCGCGCCCACCGGCCCGCCTGCGCCGCCAGCGCGGCACCCGTCCGCGCCGACAGCAGCACCGGAACCAACCGGGGCAGCGGCCGTTCGACGACCTCACCCTCGATCGAATCGAGAGGCGGCGTGGTCCGCCCGACCACATCCAGTGGTGGTGCCGTCCGCCGGTCCACGTCCAGAGGCGGCACGGTTCGCTCGACCACCTGGCCGTCGACGGCGTCCGCCGGCGGTTGTTCGAGGATCACGTGGGCGTTGGTGCCGGAGATGCCGAACGAGGAGACGGCGGCCCGGCGGGGGCGGTCCACCGCCGGCCACGGGATCGCCTCGGTCGCCAGGGCGACGGCCCCGGCGGTCCAGTCGATGTGCGGGGACGGCTCGTCCACGTGCACCGTGGACGGCACGATGCCGTGCCGCATGGCCAGGACCATCTTGATCACGCCGGCCACGCCGGCGGCGGCCTGCGTGTGGCCGATGTTCGACTTGATCGACCCGAGCAGCAGCGGTCGACCTGCCGGGCGATCCTGCCCGTACGTCGCCAGCAGCGCCTGCGCCTCGATCGGGTCACCCAGCGTCGTGCCCGTGCCGTGTGCCTCGACGGCGTCCACGTCGGCCACGGTCAGGCGGGCGTTGGCGAGGGCCTGCCGGATTACCCGCTGCTGTGAGGGACCGTTGGGCGCGGTGAGGCCGTTCGAGGCGCCGTCCTGGTTGACGGCGGTGCCCCGCACCACGGCGAGGATGCGCCGGCCGTCGCGCCGGGCGTCGGAGAGCCGCTGTACCAGCAGCAGGCCCACGCCTTCGGACCAGCCGGTGCCGTCCGCCGACGCGGCGAACGACTTGCACCGGCCGTCGGCCGCGAGCCCCCGCTGCCGGGAGAACTCGATGAAGGTGCCGGGCGTGGCCATCACCGTCACACCGCCGGCGAGAGCCAGATCGCACTCCCCCGACCGCAACGCCTGCGCCGCCAGATGCAATGCGACCAGCGACGACGAACACGCCGTGTCCACCGTGACCGCCGGACCTTCCAGCCCGAACGTGTACGCCACCCGCCCCGACAGCACACTGCCCGAGGTGCCGGTGCCGACGTAGCCGTCGACCTCGGACGGCGTTTCCATCAACCGCGTCGCGTAGTCGTGGTACATGACACCGGCGAACACGCCCGTACGGGAACCGCGCAGCCGCGCCGGGTCGAGGCCGGCGGACTCGAACGTCTCCCACGACGCCTCCAGCAGCAGCCGCTGCTGAGGGTCCATGGCCAGGGCCTCGCGCGGGCCGATCCCGAAGAAGCCCGGATCGAACTCCGCCGCCCCGTACAGGAAGCCGCCCTGCCGCGTGTACGACGTCCCGCTGCGGTCCGGATCCGGATCGAACAGGCTCTCCAGGTCCCAGCCCCGGTCGGCCGGGAACTCCGAGATCCCGTCGCCCCCGGCGGCCAGCAACTCCCACAGCTGGTCCGGGCTCTCCACCCCGCCCGGATACCGGCAGGCCATCCCCACGATGGCGATCGGCTCATCCACCCCCGCGGTCGCCGCCGCGTCCGCGCGGCCCGCGACTTCACCCGTGAGCTGCTCGTACACGTACCCCGCCAGCGCCGCAGGCGTCGGGTAGTCGAACACCAACGTCGAGGCCAACCGCAACCCGGTAGCCGCGTTCACCCGGTTACGCAGGTCCACCGCCGTCAACGAGTCGAAACCCAACTCCCGGAACGCCCGGTCCACCGGCACCGCCTCCGCGCCGCCATGCCCCAGCACCTGCGCCACCAGGCCCCGGACCAGCAGCGCGACCTGCGCCCGACCCTCGTCCTCGGTGAGCCCGGCGAGTCGGCCGGCCCAACCGCCGGTGCCCGCCTGGCGGCGGGTCGCCGTGGCACCGACGAGCGTGGCCAGCATCGGCGGCACCGTCGCGCTGGAGGCCGCCGCGCGCAGCGCGGGCAGGTCGATCACCGTGGGCACCAGGACCGGCCGGTCCGCGCCCAGGGCGGCGTCGAACAGCTCCAGCCCGACCTCGACGCTCATCGGCGTCAGGCCGGCCCGAGCCGACCGCGCCCGGTCCGCCTCGGACAGCGACGCCGCCATGCCGGCGGTGTCCCACATCCCCCACGCCAGGCTGACCGCCGGCAGACCCGCCTGCCGGCGATACGCGGCCAGCGCGTCCAGGAACCCGTTGCCCGCGGCGTAGGCGGCCTGACCCGGAGAGCCGAGCACCCCCGCGACGGACGAGAACACCACGAACAGGTCCAGATCCAGACCCGCCGTGGCCTCGTGCAGCCACCAACCCGCCGACACCTTCGGCGCCAGCACACCCGCCAACCGTTCCGCGCTGATCGACGACACCACACCGTCGTCCAGCACACCGGCGGTGTGCACCACACCCGTCAGCCGGCCCGCCGTGGTCACCTCGGCCACCAGCCCGGCCACCTGCTCCCGGTCCGTCACGTCACACGCGACCACCCGCGCCGACGCGCCCAGACCGGTCAGCCGCTCGACCAGCGCGTCCGCGCCCGCGGCGGCCGGCCCCTGCCGCGACACCAGCAGCAGCGACCGCACCCCGTGCGCGGTGACCAGACGCTCCGCCACCAGCGCGCCCAACGACCCCGTGCCGCCGGTGACCAGCACCGTGCCGTCGCCGAGGGCCGGCGCGTCCCCGGCCGGCGGCACTGCGGCCCGGACCAGGCGCGGGATCAGCACCTCCTCGCCGCGCAGCGCCACCTGCGCCCCAGTGGCCGACAGGTCCTCGACGACGCCAGCCAGCACCGCGAGAACAGCCTCGTCCAGGTCCCGGCCGAGGTCGGCCGGCACCGCGCGGACCGCCTTGTCCGGATCCCGGTCGAGGTCGGCCAGCACGATGCGGTCCGGGTGCTCCGACTGGGCCGAGCGGAGCAGCCCCCACACCGAGGCGCCGGCCAGGTCGGTGACCCGGTCGTCGTCCCGGGCCGCCACCGCGCCGCGGGTCAGCACCACCAGCCGCGAGTCGGCCAGCGCGTCCGCGGCCAGCCACGCCTGCACCACCGCGAGCACGTCCGACGCCGCCGCCCGGACCGCCGACGGCACGTCGACGCCGGGCAACGCCGCCACCGGCAGGATCAGCACCCGGGGGACGTCCGCTCCCGCCTCGACTGCGGCGAGCACCGCTGACATGTCTCGATACACCGGCAGCCCGCCACGCGGCTCGTCCGCCGGCCCGTCTCCGGTCCCGGCGAGCACCGCCGGCACGTCCGGATACACCGGCAGCCCGCCGCGCAGCACGTCCACCGGCCCGTCGGCCGTAACGCCGCCGGTCGCGGCAAGTACCGCCCAGCCTGACGTCTGCCGTGCCGCAGGGGCCTCCTCGGCCTGCCAGCGCACCTCGAAGAGGGACCGGGCCGCGGCGCTCGGGGCGGGCAGGCCGGTCATCTGGCGCAGGATGAGCGAGTCCACCGACACGACCGGCGCGCCGGACTCGTCGCAGGCCACCAGCCGTACCCCGCCGCCGGCCCGGGTCAGCCGTACCCGGAGCACGGCAGCGCCGGAGGCGTGAACCTGCGCGCCCTCGAAGGCGAACGGCACGCGCGGCCCGGTCGCCTCGTCGGTCAGCAACAGCCCGATCGGGTGCAAAGCGGCGTCCAGCAGCGCCGGGTGGACACCGAACCGCGCGGCGCCGGCCGCCGCGTCGTCCGGCAGGGCCACCTCCGCGTACGCCGTGTCGTCGCCGACCCAGGCCCGCCGCAGCCCCTGGAACGTCGGCCCGTACGTCAGGCCGTGCTCGGCGAGAGCCGCGTACCAGCCGGTCACGTCCACCTCGGACGCGTCGGCCGGCGGCCAGGCGCCCACCGTGGGCTCGTCGGGAGAGGACGGTTCGAGAATGCCGTCCGCGTGCCGCACCCAGCCCGCCTCGGGCTCGGCGTCGGGGCGGGAGTAGATGGTGACGGCGCGCCGCGGAGAGGTGCCGGTCCCGTCGACCCGTACCTGGATACGCAGGCCCCCGGTGTCGGGTACGACAAGCGGCGTGGCGACGGTCAGCTCCCGGAGCCGGGACACGCCGACCTCGTCGCCGGCCCGGACGGCAAGCTCCACGAGCGCGGTGCCCGGGACCAGCGTCACGCCGGACACCGCGTGGTCGGCCAGCCAGGGGTGCGCGGCCAGGGACAGCCGGCCCGTCAACACCACCTCGTCGTCGCCGGCCAGGTCCACGGCCGCGCCGAGCAGCGGGTGCCCGGCGTCGCTCAGCCCGGCACCCGACACGTCCCCGCGTCGGGGGCGGCCCGACGCCGGCCAGAACCGCTGGTGCTGGAAGGCGTAGGTGGGCAGGTCGACGCGGGTCACGCCGGTGTCGGCGAACCACGGTGCCCAGGTCACCGGGACGCCGTGGACATGCAGGTCGGCCAGCGCGGCCAGCAGGGCGTGGGTCTCCGGCCGGTCCCTGCGTTGGGTGGCGACGGCGAGCACGCC
>NZ_MUYZ01000390.1:0-5228 GCF_003013775.1 Micromonospora sp. MH33 | reverse complement strand
CGCTCCACCTCGGCGAACTGGTCGGCGGCGAGCGGGCCCCGGGCCAGCGCAGCGGCGTTTTCCTCCACCTGGGCGACGGTACGGGCGCCGGGGATCGGCACCGTCCGGCCGCTGCGCGCCCAGATCCAGCCGAGCGCGCCCTGGGCCAGGGTCCGGCCGTCGGCGGTCAGCGCGTCGCGGACGGCGGCGACCCGGCGCAGCCACTCCGGGGCCGGCCGGCCGCTGCGGAACCACTCCAGCCAGTTCGGCGCGGTGCCGCGCACGTCGTCGCGGGGCAGCGTCGACGCCGGGGTGTACTTGCCGGTGAGCAGCCCCATCCCGAGCGGCCCCCGGGCCAGGCTGGCCAGGTCGTGCTTCTCGCAGACGGCCAGCATGGCCGGGGCGTCCCGGAGCACCGACAGGCCGTGCTGCACGGCGGCCGCGCCCCGGGCGGCCTGGGCGAAGGCCGCGGCCCGGTCGGCCCGGTCGGTGCTCCAGCCGTACGCCCGGACGAGGCCGTCGGCGACCAGGTCCTCCAGGGTGCCGATCAGCGCCTCGGCCCGGGGCACCGGCAGGTCGCCGAGGTGCAGTTGGTACAGGTCGATCCGCTCGGTGCCCAGCCGGCGCAGCGAGTCGACGACGGCCCGCCGCAGGTACTCCGGCGAGGCGTCCTCCCCGGTGGCCTGCCGGGTCCGCTCGTCGAAGGTGTAGCCCCACTTGGTGGCGATCACCGCCTCGTCGCGGCGGCCGGCGAGCGCCCGGCCGAGGACCCGCTCGCCGTGCCCGGCCCCGTACGTGTCGGCGGTGTCGAAGAGGGTCACCCCGAGGTCGAGCGCGCGGCGGACCGCCCGGACCGACTCCTCGTCGTCCACCGCGCCCCAGCCCAGCGGGCGGGCACCCTCGGCCCACGGGCCGCCGATCGCCCAGCAGCCCATGCCGAGGGCGCCGACCGCGATGCCGCTGCGACCCAACGGTCGCGTGCTGACTGCCATCGCCGCATCCTGCCACCTTCCCGGGGCCCGTGGGCGGGTTCGTCACCCCGGGTGCCGGGACGGCCGGCGGACCGTCAGCGGGCGTACGCGAGCAGCACCGGGTCGGCCTGGCCCGCCCAGGCGCCGGTCAGCCGGGCCTGCGCCGGGGCGTCGGCCGGGGCCGGGCGGCGGACCAGGGCCAGCTCGATCCCGCCGGCCCGGATCAGCGTCGGGTCGCCGTCGACCACCTCGTCGACCGCGCCGGGGGTGACCGGCGTGCCGGTCCAGTCGCCGGCCAGGGTCATGCTCGGCTCGCGCACCTCGCGCCGGCCGTCGACCTCGAAGTACTCCTCCGCCTGCCCGGCGTCGGCCAGGACGGCGGCGGCCAGGGCCGGCGGGTAGACCGGGTCGCCGCAGGCGTCGTACACCCAGCGGGGGCCCAGCACGGAGTGCTCGGTGGTGCCGACCAGCCAGCGGTCGGCGCCGGCCAGCGGCGCGGCCCGGTAGGTCAGCGGCACCTGGAGGACCGGCCCGTCGCCGGCCCGGACCAGGATGGTCTCGATGCCGACCTCGCCGGCCGGGTCGTCGAACCGGTAGGCGGCCACCCGGGTGACCTCCGCGCCCGCCGTGCCGGCGAACCAGGGCCGGCCGGGCAGCCAGGCGGCGAGCAGGTCGAGCTTCGAGGGGCGTAGTTCCGCGCGGTGCAGCAGGGCCATGCCCAAGATCGTACTGCCGGGCGCGGGCCGCCACGGACCCCGGCCGACCCGACCCGACCCGTCCGCGGCCGTCAGGCCGGCCAGGCCTTGGCGAGCAGGTCCCGGGTGTCGGCGAGCAGTTGCGGCAGGACCTTGGTGCGGCCGATCACCGGCATGAAGTTGGCGTCGCCGCCCCACCGGGGCACCACGTGCTGGTGCAGGTGCGCCGCGATGCCCGCGCCGGCCACGCCGCCCTGGTTCATGCCCAGGTTGAAGCCGTGCGCGTTGGAGACGTGCCGGACCACCCGCATGGCGTCCTTGGTGAACGCGGCCAGCTCGGCGGTCTCCGGCACGTCAAGCTCGGTGTAGTCCGCCACGTGCCGGTACGGGCAGACCAGCAGGTGGCCCGGGTTGTAGGGGTAGAGGTTGAGCACCGCGAAGACGTGCTCGCCCCGGGCCACCACGAGGCTCTCGTCCGGCGGCAGGCCGGGGGCGAGGCAGAACGGGCAGCCGGTCGGCTTCTCGTACCCACCCGCGGGCCGGTCCTCGCCCGAGATGTAGGTCATCCGGTGCGGCGTCCAGAGCCGCTCCAGCCCGTCCGCCAGACCGTCGCCGCCGCCGCTGTCGCTGCCGTCGAAGTGCCGTTCCGCCCCAGTCACACGCCGATCCTACGGTCGCCGCACCGGATCCCACCCGTCCGCACCGGCCGGCGCGGGACGGGTGGCTCAGGTGTTGGGCGTGCCCTCCGCCGACGGGCCGGAGTTGGTCCGGGACTCGGCGACCTCCCGCACGTGGGCCACCGCCTCCTCGATCGGCACGCCGTTGCGCTGCGACCCGTCCCGGTAGCGGAAGGAGACCGTGCCGGCGGCCACGTCGTCGTCACCGGCGATCACCATGAAGGGGATCTTCTGCTGCTGGGCGTTGCGGATCTTCTTCTGCATCCGGTCGTCACCGGCGTCGACCTCGGCCCGGATGCCCTGCTTGCGCAGCGTGGTGACAAAGTCCTGGAGGTAGTCGGTGTGGTCCTCGCGGATCGGGATGCCGACCACCTGCACCGGAGCGAGCCAGGCCGGGAACGCGCCCGCGTAGTGCTCGGTGAGCACGCCGATGAACCGCTCGATCGACCCGAACTTGGCGCAGTGGATCATGACCGGCTGCTGCCGCGTGCCGTCGGCCGCCTGGTACTCCAGCCCGAAGCCCTTCGGCTGGTTGAAGTCGTACTGGATGGTCGACAGCTGCCAGGTGCGGCCGATGGCGTCCTTGGCCTGCACCGAGATCTTCGGGCCGTAGAAGGCCGCGCCGCCCGGGTCCGGCACCAGGTCCAGCCCGGTCTCGCGGGCGCACTGCTCCAGCACCGCGGTCGCCGTCGCCCAGTCCTCGTCCGACCCGACGAACTTGTCGAGCCGGGCCTCGTCGCGGGTCGACAGCTCCAGGTAGAAGTCGTCGATGCCGAAGTCCTTGAGCAGGCTCAGCACGAAGTTGAGCAGGTGCTTGATCTCGGCGGGCGCCTGCTCCCGGGTGCAGTAGGAGTGCGAGTCGTCCTGGGTCAGGCCGCGCACCCGGGTCAGCCCGTGGACCACGCCCGACTTCTCGTAGCGGTAGACCGACCCGAACTCGAACAGCCGCATCGGCAGCTCGCGGTAGGACCGCCCGCGCGACCGGTAGATCAGGTTGTGCATCGGGCAGTTCATCGCCTTGAGGTAGTAGTCCGCGCCCTCCAGTTCCATGGGCGGGTACATCCCGTCGGCGTAGTACGGCAGGTGGCCCGAGGTGTGGAACAGCCCTTCCTTCGAGATGTGCGGGGTCCCGACGTACTGGAAGCCCTCCTCGATGTGGCGGGTCCGGACGTAGTCCTCCATCACCCGCTTGAGCACGCCACCCTTGGGGTGGAAGACCGCCAGGCCGGAGCCGATCTCGTCGGGGAAGCTGAACAGGTCCAGGTCCGCGCCGAGCTTGCGGTGGTCGCGCCGGGCGGCCTCCTCCAGCAACCGCAGGTACGCCTTCAGCTCGTCCCGGGTCGGCCACGCGGTGCCGTAGACCCGCTGCAGCTGCGGGTTCTTCTCGGAGCCCCGCCAGTAGGCGGCGGCCGAGCGCATCAGCTTGAACGCGCCGATCAACCGGGTGTTCGGCAGGTGCGGGCCGCGGCACAGGTCCGACCAGCAGACCTTGTCCTCGTTGGCGGCGAGGTTGTCGTAGATGGTCAGCTCGCCGCCGCCCACCTCCATCACCTCGGAGGAGTCCAGCCCCTCCCCCTTGACCTCGATCAGCTCCAGCTTGAACGGCTCGGCGGCCAGTTCGGCGCGCGCCTCGTCCAGGCTGGTGAAGCGGCGCCGGCGGAACCGCTGGCCGGACTTGACGATCTCCTGCATCCGCTTCTCGAGCTTCGCCAGGTCGTCCGGCTGGAACGGCTTGCCCACCTGGAAGTCGTAGTAGAAGCCGTTCTCGATCGGCGGGCCGATGCCGAGCCTGGCCTCCGGGAAGACGTCCTGCACGGCCTGGGCCAGCACGTGCGCGGTGGAGTGGCGCAGCACGTTCAGCCCGTCCGGGCTGTCCAGGGCGACCGGCTCGACAGCGGTCTCGTCGGCCGGCTTCCAGTCCAGGTCGCGCAGCTCGCCCTGCGGGTCGCGGACCACCACGATCGCCTTCGGGCCGCTCATCGGCAGCCCGGCCGCGGCCACCGCGTCGGCCGCCGTCGTCCCGGCGGCGACGACGACGGGGTCGGCCACGATCGGGGTACGGGGTGCGGACACGGTGACTCCTGTCGTCGACGGGTTCGGATGCGCCGGGTACCGGCCACTGCGATGCTATCGGTCGCCCCGACCCGCACCGTCGGCGACGCCGCGCTCCCCCGACCGATCGGTTCCGTCCCCCGTTGAACCTTTCCGCCCGCGCGCCCGAACTACCGGGTGGGGCCGGAGCCGGTTGCCGGCCGCGTCGACACGGATGGGGACGACCATGACGATGACCCGTCGGGGCCGGTGGTGGGCGACGGCGCTGCTGGCCGCCGAGCTCGGCGGCACGCTGGGCTGGCCCGCCGCCGCGAGCGCCGCAGAGGTGACCCTCACGACCTCCCCGGCCCAGGTGCACCAGGGCGACGCCATCGAACTGGCCGTGCTGCTGCCCGAGGAGCGGGCCGGCAGCCGGACCAGCCGGATCGAGCTGCGGATGCCCGTGGATGCCCCGATCGGCGAGGTCTACCCGCTGTCCGTGCCGGACTGGGCGCCGACCATCACCACCCGCACCCTCGACCGGCCGGTCGCCGGCATCCACGCCTCCGAGCTGAACCAGGTGACCGACGCGGTGACCTGGATCCGGATGCCCGGCGGCTCCACCGGGCCGGCCCGGCTGTCGCTGGGCATGGGCCCGATGCCGGCCACCGGCAAGCTCACCTTCACGGTGATCCAGACCTACGCCGACGGCACGGTGGTCCGCTGGACCGACCCACCCGGCGGCGCGCACCCCGCCCCCACGGTGACCCTGCTGCCTCCCCCGCCGGGCGCCGCCGCCCACGCCGGCCACGGCGGCCCGGTCGCCGAGGCGCCGGCCGAGGCGGCCAGCCCGGCACGGGCCGCCGGCGACGGAC
>NZ_MUYZ01000039.1:0-35238 GCF_003013775.1 Micromonospora sp. MH33 | reverse complement strand
ACGCCGTCGCCGGCCGAGCAGCGGGTCAGCCCCGACGTGGCGCGGCTGCTCGGCCGGGCGCCGCGCGGCTTCGCCGACTGGGCGGCGCGGCACGTCGCCGACTTCCGCTGACCGGTCCCGCCGGCCCGCCGGACAATCCCGGCGGGCCGGCGGCGGTGCTCAGCCCTGCGGCCGGGGGCAGAGGCAGAACGGCTGGCCGATCGGGTCGAGCAGCACGGTCCACCGCTCGCCGCCCGGCTGGAACTCCGGCCGCGTCGCGCCGGCCGCCACGAGCTCCTTCTCGGCGACGGTCACGTCGTCGACGTAGAGGTCGAGGTGGTAGCGCTTGCCGGCGGTCTCGTCCGGCCAGGCCGGCGGCGCGTATCCGGGCACCAGGCCGAAGCCGATCGAGGTCCCGTCCTTGCTGATCATGGCGTATTCGGCCTGGCTGTGGGTGACCTCCCAGCCGAGGGCGCGGGAGTAGAACGCGGCGTGGGCGACCGGGTCGGAGCTGTCGAGGTTGACCATCGCGAGGTCGGCGTGCACTGTCATGCCGACAGTCTGCCGAAGGTACCTGCCATCTGCTGTCAGGATCAGTCGGCGGATCGCAGCGGCACAAGTTCCTGCGGGCCGGCCCGCCGGTCTCTACCGTCGGTGGTGATGGGCAGGGAACGGGCGGGGAGCCGGCCGGCCCGGCGCCGCCGCCGGCCGGTACGCGGCGGCGTGCTGGTCGCCGGCCTCGGGCTGGGCACCTGCCTGGTCGGGGTGGCCGGGCTCGGCGTCTGGAACGTGCAGGTGGTGCTCCAGGCCAACGGCCCGGTCCGCGACACCGCCGACGCGTTCTTCCGCGAGGTGGCCGCCGGGGAGACCGACCAGGCGTACGACAAGCTGTGCCGGGAGGCGCGCGGGAAGTGGAGCCAGGTCGGCTTCGGCAGCTGGGTGCGCACCCCGCCGCAGGTCAGCGGCTACGAGATCGTCGACGTGTCGGTGCAGACCCGGGGCGGCCGGCCGCGCGGCACGGTGACGGTGCGGCTCACCCGCGACGGCGGCGGCAGCGAGGAGCGGGAACTGCCGATCGTGCAGGAGGACGGGAAGTGGCGGGTCTGCGGGGACCCGTTCTGACCCCGGTCAGCGCGCAGGGCCGGCCCCGCACGGCGGCGTCACCGCAGGGCCGGCTCGACCCACACCGCGGCGTCGTCGCAGGAGGTGAGGCCGACGCTCTCGACCTTCAGCATCAGCCGGAGCCCGCCGGTGAGCGGCACGTCCACCGCGGCGGTGTCCCCGAGCCCTAATTCCCGGCGGACGACCGCCTCGCCGTCGACCAGCACCGTGAAGCGGGTGCGGTAGTCGTCCGGGGCGGTGTCGGCCACCCCGACCGTGGCGTGGAACCGGGTGTAGCGCCTGCCGAGGTTGAACGACTCCGCCGGGTCGTTCGTGGCGGAGCAGGTGGACGCGACGAGGCTGTGCTCGTACCGCTGTCCGTTGACGGTCGCCGCCCGGTGCCGCCAGCCCTGGCCGCCCTCGACGGGCGGCAGGTCGAACAGCCAGGTCGTGGCACCGTCGGGCGGTGGTGCGGCGCTGGTCGTGGCGGTGGTGGGTGCCGCCGCCCCGCCGTCCCGCGCCGCCGCGTCCGACGTGGGTGCGGGTGCGGTCCGCAGGGCGTAGCCGAAGATCGCCGCTCCGGCGACCGCGACGGCCAGGCCCACCAGCGCGGTCCGGTCGACCGGCTGCCCCAGGCGGCGTACCAGGAGGTAGCCGCCGGTCAGGACGGCGCCCGCGCTGGCCGCCAGGACGATGGGCCGGCCGCCGCCGGCCAGCAGCGCGGCCACCGCCGCCACGTCGGCGATCACGCCGACGCCCTGCGGCAGCAGGCGTGCGGGTCGCGGGGAGGTTCCCTCCGCCGGTGCCGTGGTGATGCCGTCCGTGCGCACGGGCCGTTTGTATCAGGCGCGCGCCCGTCAGGCGCGCGGGCCGAGGTCGCCGGAGCGGTAGTGGCGCCGGCACAGCACCTGGTAGCGCACGTCGGCGGTGTCCACGGTGTCGCCGATGACGACCTGCTCGCCCTCGCGCACCACCCGTCCCTCGACGACCCGGGCGTTGAGCCGCCCCTCCCGGCCGCACCAGCAGAGCACCTCGACCTGGATGCGGGCCACCTCGTCGGCGAGTTCGAACAGCCGCTGCGCGGCCGGGAACAGGCAGGAGCGGAAGTCGGTGGCCAGGCCGAAGGCGTACACGTCGACGTCGAAGTTGTCGACCAGGTCGGCCATCTGCTCGATGTGCGCCAGGTCGTAGAAGGACGCCTCGTCGCAGATCAGGTAGTCGACGCGGACCCCCTCGGCCCAGGCGTCGCGCACCAGGTCGCGCAGGTCCAGCTCGTCGGTCACCTCGACGGCGGAGTGGGCCAGGCCGATGCGGGTGGTCACCTGCGGGCCGAGCGACCGGTCGATGCGGGTGGTGACCAGGCCGCGCCGGCCCTGCCGGGCGTGGTTGTAGTTCATCTGCAGGGCCATCGTGGACTTGCCGCAGTCCATCGGCCCCCAGAAGAACTTCAGCGCGGCGGCGTGCAGCGGCCGGCCGTCGACGCCGCGGGCGGCGGCGCAGCCGCCGGCACGGTCGTCGCCGGGGCCCGGCAGGGGACGGGCCAGGCAGGTCGGGGCGGCGTCGTCGGTCACGTCGGGGCAGCCTAGCCCATCGACGCGGAAGGATCTTGCCCGCGCGCGGCCCGCGCGGGCCCGCCTCACAGCACCCGGGGCGGGGTGTTGCCGGCGGCGACGATGGCCCGGCGGATCGGCACGGCCGCCAGCAGCGCGAACCCGACCACGAAGAAGATCAGCAGGGAGACCAGGCCCACCCGGTACGAGGAGGTGAGCTGGAACACCAGGCCGAAGGCGAGCGGCCCGAGCCAGCTGGTGCCCTTGTCGCTGATCTCGTAGAAGCCGTAGTACTCGCCCTCCTTGCCGGCGGGGATGAGCTGGCTGAACAGCGACCGGCTCAGCGCCTGGCTGCCGCCGAGCACCAGGCCGATGCACCCGCCGAGCACCATGAACGGCAGCGGCGCCTCGGCGGGCAGCCGGAACGCGGCGATGATCACCCCGGTCCAGAGCACCAGGGACAGCAGCACGGTCTTCCAGGCGCCGATGCGCCGGGCCAGGGCGCCGAGGGCGAGCGCGCCGCCGAAGGCGAGGAACTGCACCAGCAGGATCGTCACGATCAGGGTGCTCTGCTCCAGCCGCAGCTCCTCGGTGCCGTACTGGCTGGCCAGGGTGATGACGGTCTGGATGCCGTCGTTGAAGACCAGGAAGGCGAGCAGGAAGAACAGCGTCAGCGGGTACGCCTTGATCTCCCGCAGGGTGTGGCCGAGCTGCCGGAACCCGTCGGTGAGCACGTTGCCGCCGCCGTGCCGGGCCGCGGCGGTCGGGTGCTCGCGCAGCCAGCGCAGCGGCAGCAGGGTGAACGCCGCCCACCAGACGCCGGCCGAGACGATCGACCAGCGGGCCAGGTCGAGGGTGCGCTGCGGGTTGCCCTCCTCGCTGAGCATGGTGACCGCGACAAGGTTCAGCGCCAGCAGCAGACCACCGCCGAGGTAGCCGATGGCCCAGCCGCGGCTGGAGATGGCGTCCCGGTCGTCGGGGCCGCCGAGCTGCGGCAGGAACGAGTTGTAGACCACCACGGCGGCGCCGAAGGAGATGTTGGCGACCAGGAACAGCGCCCCGCCGAGCAGGTAGCGGTCGCCGGTGACGAACGCGAACGCGATGGTCGCGCCGGCGCCGGTGAACGCGGCCGCGGCGAGCAGCCGCTTCTTGTGCGCCGACCGGTCGGCGATCGCCCCGACGACCGGCAGCACGAACACGGTGAGGAACACCGACAGCGAGATCAGGTACGGGTAGAAGGAGCCGGCCGCCACCCGGATGCCCAGCGGGTGCACGGCCCCGTCGCAGCTGTCGGCGCCCAGCTCGCAGCCGGCGGCCAGCTCGGTGACGGTGGTGAGGAACGGGCCGAGGAAGACCGTGATCACCGTGGTCTGGAAGGCGGAGTTCGCCCAGTCGTAGAAGTACCAGCCGGTGCGTTCCCGGCGGGTACTGCCCGGGCGGGCGGGCTCGGCGACGGCGGGGGCGACCGTATCGGCCATCGGGGTCCTCGAGGTTCAGGCGGCCCAGTGGCCGCGGCTGCGGTAGACGTCGCGCAGCACGCCGACGTGATCGGTCATGATGCCATCCACACCAAGATCAAGTAAGTCGTGCATTTCGGCGGGATCGTCGATCGTCCAGACATGCACCTGCAACCCGAGCCGGTGGCAGTAGTCGAGGAACCGCCGGTCGACCACGGGCAGGCGCCCGTACCGGACGGGGACCTGGGCGGCGACCACGGACGGGGGCAGCCGCAGCGGCCGCCCGTGCAGGGAGGCCATCCGCAGGCGGGCCACCCCGCGCATGCCGAGGCTGGTGGCGACCTTCGCCCCGGCCAGGGCGCGCAGCCGGGCCAGCCGGGCGTCGCTGAACGAGGCGAGCAGCACCCGGTCGCCGGCGCCGGTCCGGGCGACCGTGTCGACGGTGGGCACGACGCCCCCGTCGGCCTTGACGTCGACGTTGAACCGGACCTCGGGCCAGGCGCCGAGGACCTCGTCGAGGCGGGGCACCACGGCGGCGCCGCCGACGCGTACCGAGGCCAGGTCGGCCCAGCGCAGGTCGGCGATGCGGCCGCGCTCGCCGGTGACCCGGCGCAGGGTGGCGTCGTGGAAGATCACCGGCACGCCGTCGGCGGTGGCGTGCACGTCGGTCTCCACGTACCGGTAGCCCAGGGCGACGGCGCGGGCGAACGCGGCGGCGGTGTTCTCGTCGCCCTCGGCCGCGCCGCCGCGGTGGGCGAAGGCCAGCGGCGCGGGGGCGTCGAGGTAGCCGTGACGGGGCTGCACGCCGGAAGTATGCCGGGCCCGCGTGACGTCCGGGTGACCGGCCGACGTCGCCGCAGCCAACTTCCCTATCGTTCCCTGCTGCCGCTACGATAGGGCGCGATGGGGAACGACATGTACTCGGTGGAGCAGGTGGCGGACCTGCTCGGGCTACACGTGCGCACCGTGCGCGGCTACATCCGCGCCGGCCGGCTGCGCGCGGTGCGCATCGGCAAGCAGTACCGGATCGCCCGCGCCGACCTGGACGCGCTGACCGGCCGGCCCGCACCCGCCGCCGGCGCGCCGGCGGCGGAGGTGTCGAGCATCGTGCAGGTCGACGGCGTCGACCGGGCCGCGGCCGACCGCCTCGCCACGCTCGTGCTGGCCGGCGTCAACACCCACCACGACCCCGCGCGCCCCCTGCGCGTGCAGACCGTCCACGACGAGGAACGCCACCGCATGAAGATCGTGATCCTGGGCGACCCCGCCGCCACCGCCGACCTGCTGAACCTGGTCGACGCCGTGCTGGCCGGCGACAACGACCTGCTCGTCCGGAAGGAGACCGGCGATGCCTGACGTGCTGGAACAGCGGGCCGGGGTGCCGGTGCTGGTCTGCGACCCGGCCGGCCCGCCGGTGGCCACCACCGAGGCGGCGCTGGACCTGATCGGCGCGGCCTTCGGCGGCGCCGAGGTGGTCGCGTTGCCCGCCGGCCGGCTCGACCCGAGCTTCTTCTCCCTGGGCACCCGCTTCGCCGGGGAGATCATGCAGAAGTTCGTCAACTACCGGCTGCGGCTGGTCGTCGTCGGCGACATCTCCGGGCACCTGGCCGAGAGCGGCGCGCTGCGCGCGCTGGTGGCCGAGTCCAACCGGCACGACCACATCTGGTTCGTGCCCGACCTGGCCGCGCTGGACGCCCGGCTGGGCGCCGCCGGCTGAGCCTCAGCGCACCCAGCCCGCGGTCAACGCGGTCACCCCGAGCCCGGCCGACGTTGGCGACGAACTCGCTGGCCACCGCGCCCGGCTCGACCACGGTGACGCTGACCCCGACGGTGGCGGCGACCGGGGCGAGGCTCTCCATGAACCCCTCGACGGCGAACTTCGCCGCGCAGTACGCCTCGTTGAACGGCTGCCCGACCACCCCGCCGACGCTGGTCACGGTGATCAGCCGCCCCCGGGTGGCGCGCAGGTGCGGCAGCGCGGCCCGGGTGACGTGCAGGACGCCGAAGAAGTTGACCGACCCCGGCGGCGTCGGCGGCGGCGCGCAGCCGGTCGGCGCGGGCGAGGTCGCGCAGGGTGGCCACGGTGCGCCAGCCGGCGCGGGCGGCGCCCACGGCGGTCTCCAGGCCGATGCCGGTGGACGTGCCGGTGATCAGCACGGTGGGTGCGCTCACGGGTGCCTCCTGCCGCCACGGTCTCACCGCCGGGGCGGGCGCGCCGGCGAATCGGCGCATCAGCCGTGGTCGGTCCGGTGGCCCCCGTGGCGGGACCGGCGGCGGTGCGACCGGCTGGTGTCGACCGGGCGGCCCGGGTCGACGTGGCGGGGCCGGTCCGGCTCGTCGGGACGCAGCGGCGCCAGGTCGTCGGTGATCGCGTCGATGATCCGTTCGGTGGCCCGCCGGGCCGCGCCGGGGGTGCCCGGGTGCAGGTCGCGCAGCAGCACCGGGGCGCCGAAGTGCACCCGGACGGCCGGCCGGCGCCACACCGCCCGGGCCAGGGCGCGCAGCATGCCCTTGGGCGCCCGGTAGGGCAGCACCTCGTGGGAGCCCCACTGGGCGACCGGGAGGACGGGGGCGCCGCTGGCGAAGGCGAGCCGGGCGGTGCCGGTCTTGCCCCGCTCGGGCCACATGCCGGGGTCCAGCCCGATGCGCCCCTCGGGGTAGACCAGCACCACCGATCCGCCGGCCACCGCGCCGGCGGCCATCTCCAGCGAGTGGTGCACGGAGCTGGTGCCCCGGTCGACGCGGATGTGCCCGGCGCGGCGCATCAGCGGCCCGATCACCGGGGCGCGGAACAGCCCGCCGGTGGCCATGATCCGCGGGTGGACGCCGCGGACCTGGCAGGCCGCGGCGAGCACCACGGGGTCGAAGGGGCTGATGTGGTTGGCGGCCAGGACCAGCGGCCCGCGGCGCAGGTCGTCCGGCACGTCGCCGCTGACCTCGAGCCGGCCGAGCAGGCCGACGAGGCCGCGGGCGGCCAGTTGCGCGGCGCGCCAGAGCAGGGGCGCCCGCCAGTGGGTGATCGGGGTGTCCATCAGTGCTGGATGGTCGCACGCGCGCGGGTGAGCCCGGGACCCGATCCCGGGCCGACCGGCAGAGGTGATCAGGGTCATTGGTCCCGGGCCGCTTCGGGCCCTGCGGCCCTGCCCATCCTTCTACGACGCCGAGTAGTATTTACTACGTCTCGTAGTATGCACAGCTGGGGGTTTCAGGTGGACGCGTTGGACGTCGCCCGCTGGCAGTTCGGTGTCACCACCGTCTACCACTTTCTCTTCGTGCCTTTGACCATCGGCCTGTCCGTGCTGGTGGCCATCCTCCAGACGATGTGGCACCGCACCGGCAACGAGCGGTACCTCAAACTCACCAAGTTCTACGGCAAGCTCTTCCTGATCAACTTCGCGATGGGCGTGGTCACCGGCATCGTGCAGGAGTTCCAGTTCGGCATGAACTGGAGCGACTACTCGCGCTTCGTCGGCGACATCTTCGGCGCGCCCCTGGCGATCGAGGCCCTGGTCGCGTTCTTCCTGGAGTCGACCTTCATCGGACTGTGGATCTTCGGCTGGGACCGGCTGCCCAAGCGCCTGCACCTGGCCGCGATCTGGGCGGCGGCGATCGGCACCAACCTGTCCGCGTACTTCATCCTCGCCGCGAACTCGTTCATGCAGAACCCGGTCGGCTACCGGATCAACCCGGACACCGGCCGCGCCGAGCTGACCGACTTCGTCGCCGTGCTCACCAACAAGGTCGCCCTGATCACCTTCCCGCACACCCTCTCCGGCGCGTTCCTGGTCGCCGGGTCGCTGATCGTCGCCGTCGGGCTGTGGCACGTCATCCGCAACCGGGGCAGCGCCGACACCGACGCCTACCGCTTCGCCACGAAGTTCGGCTCCTGGGTGGTGCTGGTCTCCGCGGCGCTGGTGCTGTTCACCGGCGACATCCAGGGCAAGATCATGACCGACGTGCAGCCGATGAAGATGGCCGCCGCCGAGGGCCTCTACACCACCGAGAGCCCCGCCTCGTTCTCCGTGCTCACCGTCGGCAGCCTCGACGGCAGCCGCGAGGTCTTCGCCCTCAAGATCCCGTACCTGCTGTCGTTCCTCGGCACCGGCGACCCGAACGGCACCGTGCAGGGCATCAACGACCTCCAGGCCCAGTACGCCACCCAGTACGGCGCCGGCAGCTACACCCCGATCATCCCGGTCACCTACTGGAGCTTCCGCTTCATGATCGGCCTCGGGCTGGCCGCCGCCGCGATCGCCCTGATCGTGCTCTGGACCCAGCGCAAGGGCCGCACCCCGTCGAGCCGCTGGCTGCTGCGCGCCGGCCTGGTCATGCCGGCCCTGCCGCTGCTGGCCAACTCCTTCGGCTGGATCTTCACCGAGATGGGCCGCCAGCCGTGGATCGTCTTCGGCGAGATGCTCACCCGCAACGGCGTCTCCCGCAGCGTCTCCCTGACCGAGGTACTCACGTCGTTCACCGCGTTCACCCTGATCTACGCCACCCTCGCGGTGATCGAGTTCAAGCTGCTGGTCCGCTACGCCAAGGCCGGCGTGCCCGACCTCACCCCCGACCCCGCAGTCGACGACAGCCACGACGACGCCGAGCGCCCGCTCGCCTTCGCCTACTGACCGGAGCCCACCGTGGAACTGACGACCGTCTGGTTTCTCCTCGTCGCCGTGCTCTTCACCGGCTACTTCATCCTCGAAGGCTTCGACTTCGGCGTCGGCATGCTGCTGCCCGTGCTGGGCCGCGACGACCGGGAACGCCGCGTCCTGATCAACACCATCGGCCCGGTCTGGGACGGCAACGAGGTCTGGCTGATCACCGCCGGCGGCGCCATGTTCGCCGCGTTCCCCGAGTGGTACGCCACCCTCTTCTCCGGCTTCTACCTGCCGCTGCTGCTGATCCTGCTCGCCCTGATCGCCCGCGGGGTGGCCTTCGAGTACCGGCACAAGCGCCCCGAGGCGACCTGGAAGCGCCGCTGGGACCAGGCCATCTTCTGGGGTTCGGCCGTGCCGGCGGTGCTGTGGGGCGTCGCCTTCGCCAACATCCTGCGCGGCGTGCCACTGTCGGCCGACCACGAGTACGCCGGCGGCCTGCTCGACCTGCTCAACCCGTACGCCCTGCTCGGCGGGGTGACCACCCTGGGCCTGTTCCTCACCCACGGCGCGGTGTTCGTCGCCCTGAAGACCAGCGGCGACATCCGGCAGCGGGCCGGCGCGCTGGCCGTCAAGGTCGGTGTCGGCACCGCCGTCGTGGCGGTGGCCTTCCTGGCCTGGACGCTGACCATCCGCTCCAGCGCGGCCGCCGTCGTGCTCGCCGCCGGCGCCGCCCTCGCCCTGCTCGGCGGTCTCGCCGCCGCCCGGGTACGCCGGGAGGGCTGGGCGTTCGCCGGCACCGCCGTGGCCATCGCCCTGGCCGTGGCGACCCTGTTCGCCGCGCTGTTCCCGAACGTGCTGCCGTCCACCCTGGACGCCGCCGGCACGCTGACCGCGAGCAACGCCGCCTCCACCCCCTACACCCTGAAGATCATGACCTGGGTGGCGGTGGTGTTCACCCCGATCGTGCTGGCCTACCAGGGCTGGACCTACTGGGTGTTCCGCAAGCGAATCGGGGTACAGAACATCCCGCAACACTGACGAGCCTGCGGGCGGGTGACGCGGGGCCGGTGCGAGGGGGTCGCACCGGCCCCGCGGGGCGTTCAGACCAGGTCGATCCTCTCCCACTCGACCGGGTAGCCGGCCCGGGCGAAGGTGGCCGCCATCGGGGTGTTGCCCTGGTCGGTGGCGGCCACGATCGAGTCGGCGCCGGCCTCGACCAGCAGGTGGGTGCCCTCGACGAGCAGGTCGTAGGCGTAGCCGTGGCCGCGCTGTTCGGGCAGCACGCCGACGAACCCCACGACGTGGTGGGTCGGGTTGCGGGCCGGCACGACCAGACCGACCGGCTCGCCGCCGGGGGTGAACGCCATCCGCCACCAGTCCCGCGGGCTGGGCATCCAGCGCAGCAGGTCCAGGTCCTCCCGCGCTGCCGCGAGCGGGCCGTGGGCGGCCGCCGCGGCCCGGAAGTGGGCGTCCAGGCTGCCCTCGCCGATGCGGCACAGCGCGTCCAGGATCACCGCGTCGTCCGGCTCGGGCCGGAACTCCAGCCGCCCCGGCCGGACCGGCAGCCCGCACTCGGGCGTCCACCGGTAGCGGTACCGCTCGACCAGCACCCGCATGCCGGCCGCCGTCGCGGCGTCGATGCGGGCCTGCGCCTGGGCGCGCACCGCGGGATCCTCGCGCCAACCGTGGGGCAGCAGGATCGAGTACTCGGCGTGCAGCGGCGCCGTGCGCAGCAACTCGACCGCCGCCTGGGCGTCGGTGAAGTCGAACCAGTCCAGCGCCAGCGGCGCCGGGTCGTCCGGCCCGGCCCACCAGGCGGCCCGGGCCACCACCACCCCGTCGCGCAGGGCCACCCAGGTCCACTCCGGGCGGAAGCCGCCGCCGGCGTAGGTCTCCCCGAGCACGGCGCGCCCGACCAGCCCGGGGTCGGGCAGGGAGTCGAAGAGATGTTCCTCGCCCGCGACGAGCGGGCGAACGACCAGATCGGTCATGAAGGTCCTTCCAGGAAGCGGTGCGCTCCCCGGTTCAGGACCCCGGCGTCCTCGCGGCCGGGTGGGAGCGCATGACAGTCGTACGTGCCATGGCACTCACCTCCCTCCGGTCTCGTCGAGGACGCCGCGGAACCGTACCAGACGCCGCGCGCCCCGGCCGAGGCGTTTTCCGGCCGGGGCGCGCGGCGTCTGGTCAGCGGGCCTCGCGCAGCTCCGCCAGCCGGGCCTCGATCTCGGCCAGCTCGGCGCGCAGCTTCTCCGCCTGCTGTTCCGCCTCGGCCCGCTCGGCGGCCAGGATCTGCTCCACCGCCTCCTGCACCCCGGGAACGTCGACCAGCGCCACCATCCGCAGCGCCTCGGCCGGCTTCACCACGTACGGCTTGGCGAGGGCCTTGGCGCCCTGCTGCGCCGCCACCGTCCACTCGCCCTCGGCGTAGGCCAGCGTCACCGTCAACCCGGCCGGGCCCTTCGGCTTCACGGCCTTCACCGGCCGCCGCGCCGGCTTCGGCTCCGCCTGCTGCTCCACCCTCGGCTCCTCCCGCCGCGGCGCCGGCACCGCCGGCGTGTCCAACACGAACTCCGGCTCCGCCGGCGCCGCCTCGACCGGGGGCTCCGGCTTCGGCTCCGCCGGCCGCCGCCCGGCCCCCTTCGGGGCGATCGCCACGTCGGTGGGGGAGAAGGGCAGCTCGTCGCGGCCGAAGCGCACCACCACGAACTCCTCGGACACCTGCGGATCGGTCAGCTCCACCACCTGCCCGAACTGGCCCGCCATCTGCCCGGCCGCCGCCGTGAACACCACCCTGGGCTTGCGGCCGGCCGCCAACGCCTCCCGGATGCCCTGTACCTCGTCAGTGGACAAACCCTGGCCCGCCATCACAGCCCTCTTCCGTACACGTGTCTGATGCCTGCCTTGATACCAGCCGACACCGACACCCGGGAGATCAACCCCCGGCAACCCAGACGGCCGCCACCTCCTCGGCCACCGCGGACGCCTGCGCGAACCCGGCCCGCGCCGCCGCGGCCCGCCGCGCCGGATCCAGCACGTTGCGCCCGATCGCCGCCCGCGCCGCCCGGTCCGGCGACACCACCGCCACCCGCGCGCCCGCCGACCGCAACCCCGCCACCTGCGCCGACAGCCGCGGCATCGGCCCGAACCCGGCCCGCGTCGGCGCCAGCACCACCACCCGCTGCGCGCCCCGCGCCAGGTCCGCGTTCACCGCCGAGCGCACCCCACCGTCGACGTACCGCCGGCCGCCGATGGTGACTGGCGGCCAGACCCCCGGCACCGCGCAACTGGCCCCCACCGCGTCCACCAGCGGCACCTGCGAGCCGGCGTCGAACACCACGAACTCACCCGAGGCCGCGTCCACCGCCGTCACCAGCAGCCGCCGCGCCGGCCACCCTGCCACCGGCAACCGCGCCGCGATGACCGCCCGCCGCGACTGCTCCGACGGGGTACGCGCCGCCAGGGCCATCGCCCCGACCCGGGCCCGCGCCCGCACCGCGTCCCGGCCCCGGGTGCCCGCCCACGCCCAGCGCGCCAGGACTCCCACCCCCAACCGGGCCGCCACCTCGGTTCCCGCCGGACGCAACTGCGCCGCGTACAGCTCCTCCACCGGCGTGCCCGAGCACACCTGCGCGCCCACCACCGAACCCGCCGAGGTGCCCACCACCAGCTCCGCCGCGGTCAGGTCCAACCCCCGCTCGGACAGCCCGGCCAGCAGCCCCAACTCCCAGGCCACCCCGGTCACCCCACCGCCACCCAGCACCAGCGCCCGCGTCATGTGTGACCGTCCTCTCCACCCGGGTCCCGCGCCGCCCACGGTAACGTCACCCCCACCACCAGGGCAGGGGAGAGGACATTGAGCTCCGTCACCATCGTCACCGGTGGAGGGCGCGGCATCGGCGCCGCCACCGCCCGCCGGCTCGCCGCCGCCGGCCACGACGTCGTCATCGGCTACCGCAGTGACCACGCCGCCGCCGAGGCCGTCCTCGCCGACGTGCACGCCGCCGGCCGCCGCGGCGTCGCCGTCCCCGCCGACACCAGCGAGCCCGACCAGGTCCGGCGCCTCTTCGACGCCGCCGCCGAACTGGGCCCGCTCACCGGCCTGGTCAACAACGCCGGCGTCACCAGCCCGATCGGGCCCTTCGCCGACCTGCGCGTCGACGACCTGCGCCAGGTCGTCGACGTCAACCTCGTCGGCTACGTCCTCTGCGCCCAGCAGGCCGCCCGCCGGATGACCCGCGGTGGCGCCGTCGTCAACGTCTCCTCGGCCGCCGCCACCCTCGGCAGCCCCGGCGAGTACATCCACTACGCGGCCGTCAAGGCCGCCACCGACACCCTCACCGTCGGCCTCGCCAAGGAACTCGCACCGCGGGGCATCCGGGTCAACGCCGTCGCCCCCGGCATCATCCGCACCGACATCCACGCCCTGTCCGGCGCGCCCGACCGCCCGGACACCGCGGCCGGCCGGATCCCGCTGGGCCGCGCCGGCGAACCCGACGAGGTCGCCGGCGCCATCGCGTTCCTCCTCGGCCCCGACGCCTCGTACACCACCGGCGCCGTCCTGCGCATCGCCGGCGGCCTCTGACGCCGGCCCGATGGAGTGTCACCAGCGGTGTCCGGGACGGCTCCCACAGGCGCGGACCGGCCTCAGGGAATCTGTTCCGTCAGTTCCCGGACGCTTGTCTGATACGCCGGCTGAGTGTGGTACGGCCAGTGCCGCTCCAACGGTGGTGGCGCTGTGTCCGTCGGGTCGATGGTGACGGCGCGGGGGTCGCGGAGCCGGAGGTCGACCGACTCGGCCTCGGGGACACCGCAGGGCGGTCGTTCCACGCGCTGCCCCACGAAGATGGGCCCACCCACCGGGTCGGTGTCGCGCCAGAGGTTCCGCCACCGCCAGTCGAGCTGTTCGCCGATCTCGCACAGTGCCTGCTGGCCGAGGTAGGCGGGATAGAGGCGGGTGTAGATGCGGCCGAGCGGGGATCCGTGGGTCAGCAGGGCCACGCGACGCTGGACGTCCGGTGGCAGTTGCAGGATCGCGGCCACGGCCAGGACGGAGCCGTGGCTGTGCCCCGAGATGACCACCTTCTTGCCTGTCGCGACGAGGCCGGAGACCCGCTTGGCGAGTTCGGGCACCGCCCGGGCGGCGTAACAGGGCGGCGCGAACGGATGGACGATGCGTGGCCAGAAGTCGGCCAGGTCGAACAGCGCCGCCATCGCGCGACGGGTCTGCGTCGAGCGGTAGGAGCGGTAGGCGAGGATGACGAAACCGATCACCAACAAGCTGATGATCCAGACCCCGGCGTCGGTGATGTAGGCCGTGACCAGCGTCGTTCCCATCGGCCGCGCGGTCAGTTCGGCCACGAGCTGGGTGGGACCGAGCCCGATCGCGTTGAATGTGGTGACGGCCAGCCCCAGCGCAGCGATCAGGAAGAACGCGACCAGCATGGGGCCGAGTTCCTCGGTCACGTGGGATCTGGCGATGGCCTGCCGGACGGCGATGAGCCGGGGCGCCGCCTGCGGCGGTACGTCCGGATAGTCCTGCTCGACGATGCGCTCGGCGAGGCGACGGCGCCGGCGTCCGGTGAGCAGATACGTGATGGAGGCGGCTCCGGCGAGGATCATCAGCGCCGCGAGCCCGGCCAGCGCCGCCCACCAGTAGGCCACTGGTGGGTCCAGCGGACCAACGCCCGCTGGATTCGCTCGCAGCGCGCCCGGGACATGGCCGCGGTCGAGTTGATCGGCGACCCGGAAGACCAGGGTGCTGGCGAAGGCATCAGCGACTGTCACCGCCGCCGCCGCGACGACCGGTGTGCCGAGCCCGGCCAGGAATGGTCTGCTCCCCGTGGTCGTCCGGGCTCGCGCCGCCGTGACGGCGGCGAGCAGCACCAGCAGAACGCCCTGCGCCGACTGCAGGACCCCGACACCTCCCTCGTACCCGGGCAACTGTCCCGCCACGGGTGGGACGTGGCCGGCACGAACGGCGTAGCCGAGGCTCAGCAGCGTCACGGTGGCCGCGGCTGCCAGTAGGGGGAGCACGATGCGACGGGCCCTCGTGCTGCTGGTCGGCACGGGAAGGCAGAGCAGCACCGCACAGCACGCCAGCAGGCCCATGGCCGGTACCAGCAGGAGCCGGGCCGCCGAACCCTCCGGCCCGCTGACGCCGCCGAGGAGGCTGGCGTCGAGCGTGCCGACGCCGATCACCACGTGGATCTGGCGTAGCCAGGCGGGCGTCCGCTCGTCGTCCCAGAACCCCGGGGTGGTGAGCTTCTCGCGGTAAGACGTGGGCGGGTGGGGCGCCGGTTGACCGAAACCTTCCAACGCCCGCGCGGACCGCCTGCCCATTCCCCAGACCACCCGCAACGCGAGCAGGGGGATGAGCGACAGCAGGGACAGCCGCGCACCCATCGGCAGCGCGTTCAGCCAGGACAGGTACGCGCGGTCCTGGCGGCACCACTCGTACGGCACGCACTGCCAGCCGACCAGGTCCAGACTGATGCCGACCATCGAGAGCACGAAGGCTGCGGTGATGGTGCCGGCGAGCACCCGGCACAGCGCGGCGAGAAGATCGAACCGGTCCGCCGATCTGGGGCGCAGCCAGATCGACAGGTTGGCCAGCATGAACGGCAACAGCAGCAGCATGGACGCCGTCCGCACCGCCGCGCCGGCGGTCAGCGCGCCCCAGCGGTACGCCTCAACGGCGACTCCGGCGCTGGCGCCGCCGGCGACGCCGGTGCCCGCGCGGGGACGGTAGAACCCCGCGTGCTCGTCCCCGGCGACACGCACCACCACGGGGTGGTCGAGCATCCGCTCCGCGGTCCCCCCGGACACCCCGTGCACTCTCAACTCGACGGCGTCACGTGGACCTCCTGCGCCCATGGAGTCAGGCTCACAGACCGGCGGCGGGCAGGCATGCCGTACCGCCAAACCCGCTCGCGGGGTTCCGGGGTCGCGTCGCCGGGAGAGCTCGCCGAATCTAGTGGGTGAACAGCTTCGCCGCCGTGATCAGCGTCTGCACCACCCCGTACCCCAGCAGCGCCGCCACCACCACCCACGACACCACCAGGCGGACCCGCTGCCCGCCACCGACCCGCTCGTTCACGACCCGCTCCTCTCCGCCGCCACCGGCTGCGCACCCTCGACACCGTCCCGGCCCGACGCCGGCTCGTGGAACCGCTCCGGCACCGGCCGGATCAACAGGTTCGCCACGAAACCGACCGCCAGCACCCCGACCATCGTGAACAACGCCGGCCGGTACGCCGCCGCCGTCAACGTGCCCGGCTTGCCCTGCGCGTCCAGGAACGCGTTCACGATCAGCGGACCGGCCACCCCGGCCGCCGACCACGCGGTCAACAACCGGCCGTGGATCGCGCCCACCTCGAACGTGCCGAACAGGTCCCGCAGGTACGCCGGCACGGTGGCGAACCCACCGCCGTAGAACGACAGGATCACGCACGCCAGCAGCACGAACAGCGCCGTCGCCAGCTGCCCGAACAGGGCCAGCAGCACGTACAGCACCATCCCCACACCCAGATACAGCAGGTAGATGGGCTTGCGGCCGATCACGTCCGACGTCGACGACCACACGAACCGGCCCGCCATGTTGAACAGCGACAACAGCCCCACGAACCCGCCGGCCGCCGCCACCGACACCGCCGAGGTCCCGTTGTCCCGGAAGAAGTCCTGGATCATCGGGCTGGCCTGTTCCAGGATCCCGATCCCCGCCGTCACGTTGCAGAACAGCACCACCCACAGCAGCCAGAACGAGCGGGTCTTCACCGCGTTCGCCGCCGACACGTTCGCCGTGGTCACCAGCGGCTTGGCCGCCACCCGCGCCGGGTCGAAGCCCACCGGCCGCCAGTCGGCCGCCGGCACCCGCACGTTGAACACCCCGAACATCATGATCACGAAGTAGCCGACGCCCAGCGTCAGGAACAGCCACACCAGTGCGCTGCCCGACGCCGTCGACCCCGCGTTCGCCGGGTCGTACCCGGAGTCGTAGAACGACAACAGCTGCCGGGACAGGGGAGAGGCCACCATCGCCCCACCACCGAAGCCCATGATCGCCAACCCGGTCGCCAGCCCCGGCCGGTCCGGGAACCACTTGATCAACGTGGAGACGGGGGAGATGTACCCGATCCCCAACCCGATCCCGCCCAGCACCCCGTACCCCAGATACAGCAGCCACAGCTGCTTCGTGGCGATGCCCAGCGCGCCGACCAGGAAGCCCGCCGCCCAGAAGCACGCCGAGACGAACATGGCCTTCCGCGGCCCGTTCGCCTCCACCCACGTGCCCGCCACCGCGGCCGACAACCCCAGCATCACGATCGCGATGCTGAAGATCACCCCGATCGCCGTCTGCCCCGTGTCGAAGTGCGCGATCAGGGAGTTCTTGTACACGCTGGTCGCGTAGACCTGCCCGATGCAGAGATGGATGGCCAGCGCCGCCGGCGGGATCAGCCAACGGCTGTAGCCCGGCGGCGCGACGGTGTGCCGACGATCGAGTGCGGAAAGCATGCCCGCTTCCTCTCCGGAGAATGGCGAGAATTCCACCCGTTCATGCCCCCGCCGCACGCTGCGCCGAAACCCGCCCCGCGCCGGACGGTCGAAACCCTGAGCCGAACGGTCACCCCGCCACCGGGCCACACACCCTCCGTCACCGCACCGTCACCGCCCGCCATCACCGATCATGGGCACATGCCACTGCTCACCACCCCGGCCCTGCACCCCGGCGCCCTCGCCCGCCTCCGTACCGACACCTGACCAGCGCCGCGCCGGCGGATGCGACCATGGGCCCGTGAAGATCCTGTCCATCCAGTCCTCGGTCGCCTACGGTCACGTCGGCAACTCCGCCGCCGTGTTCCCCCTGCAACGGCTCCGGCACGAGGTCTGGCCGGTGCTGACGGTGCACTTCTCCAACCACACCGGCTACGGCGCCTGGCGCGGGCCGCTGCTGCCCCCGGCCGACGTGGCCGAGGTGATCGCCGGCATCGAGGACCGCGGTGTGCTCGGCACCGCCGACGCCGTGCTCTCCGGCTACCAGGGCGACCCGGCGATGGGCGCGGTCATCCTCGACGCGGTCGCCCGGGTGAAGGCGGCCAACCCGGACGCCCTGTACTGCTGCGACCCGGTGATGGGCGACGTCGGCCGCGGCATGTTCGTCCGGCCCGGCATCCCCGAATACCTGCGCGACACCGTCGTGCCGCGCGCCGACATCGTCACCCCGAACCAGTTCGAGCTGGAGTTCCTGGCCGGCCGCGGCACCGACACCCTGGACGACCTGCTCGCCGCCGTCGACGTCGTCCGCGACACCGGACCCCGGCACGCGCTGGTCACCAGCGTCCTGCACGGCGACGTCCCGGCCGGGGCGCTGGAGGTCGTCGCCGTCTCCGACGAGGGCGCCTGGGCGGTCACCACACCGCTGCTGCCGATCAGCCCGAACGGCGGCGGCGACGTCACCGCCGCGCTCTACCTGGCCCACCTCGCCACGACCGGGTCACCCGAGACGGCGCTGGAGCGCACCACCAACTCCATCTACGCCGTCTACGAGGCGACCCTCGCCGCGGGCACCCGGGAGCTGCAGCTCGTCGCCGCCCAGGACGCCATCGCCGACCCGCCCACCCGGTTCGCCGCCCGCCGGCTGCGCTGAGACGACCTCCGCACCGGCGGCACCCGATCGGCGGGTGACCGACCGCCACCAAGCCCGGCCCGGTGCTGGGCAACCCCGGCGGCGACGTGGCACGATCTGGCAGGTGACCAGCAGTACCGCCGCCGCGCAGCACCTGCGCGACCTCGCCCGGCTGCGCCGCGTCCGGGACCGGATCGACCGGGAGTACACGCAGCCGCTGGACGTCGAGGCGCTCGCCCGCGGCGTGAACATGTCGGCCGGGCACCTCAGCCGCCAGTTCCGGCTCGCCTACGGCGAATCCCCGTACTCCTACCTGATGACCCGCCGCATCGAACGCGCCATGGCCCTGCTGCGCCGCGGCGACCTCAGCGTCACCGAAGTCTGTTTCGCGGTCGGCTGCTCGTCGCTGGGCACCTTCAGCACCCGCTTCACCGAGCTCGTCGGCGTACCGCCCAGCACCTACCGGGCCCGCGCGGCCGGCGGCACCGCCGAGCTGCCGCCGTGCCTCGCGAAGCAGGTCACCAGGCCGGTCAGGAATCGAGAAGCGCCGGCCACGGGACCGCAACTAGCCTGACCGCCATGGCCCTCACCCGCCACCACGCCTCCCTCCCGCACACCGACGCGGACGCCGCCGCCGACGCGCCGGGCTGAGCCGTCCGGCTGCCCGAAGCCCGCACCCCGCCCCGGCCCACGCAGACCGCCGCACAGATGGAGACACGATGAGGACGGACACCCCGTCGCCCGCGCCGCACGCCGCCGACACCCACGACATGATCCGCGTGCAGGGCGCCCGCGAGAACAACCTCAAGGACGTCAGCATCGAGATCCCGAAGCGCCGCCTCACGGTGTTCACCGGCGTCTCCGGCTCCGGCAAGAGCTCGCTGGTCTTCGGCACCATCGCCGCGGAGTCGCAGCGCCTGATCAACGAGACCTACAGCACCTTCGTGCAGGGCTTCATGCCGACGCTGGCCCGCCCCGAGGTCGACGTGCTCGACGGGCTCACCACCGCGATCATCGTCAACCAGGAGCGGATGGGCGCCAACCCCCGCTCCACCGTCGGCACCGTCACCGACGCCAACGCGATGCTGCGCATCCTCTTCAGCCGGCTCGGTCAGCCCCACATCGGCTCGGCCCAGGCCTTCTCCTTCAACGTCGCGTCCATCAGTGGAGCCGGCGCGGTCACCATCGAACGCTCCGGCCAGACCACCAAGGAGCGGCGCAGCTTCACCATCACCGGCGGCATGTGCCCGCGCTGCGAGGGCATGGGCTCGGTGACCGACTTCGACCTGTCCGCCCTGTACGACGACACCAAGTCGCTCAACGAGGGCGCCCTCACGATCCCCGGCTACAGCGTCGACGGCTGGTACGGCCGCATCTTCAGCGGCTGCGGCTTCTTCGACCCCGACAAGCCGATCCGCAAGTTCACCAAGAAGGAA
The DNA here is from genome assembly GCF_003013775.1 of Micromonospora sp. MH33. Classification (NCBI taxonomy): domain Bacteria; kingdom Bacillati; phylum Actinomycetota; class Actinomycetes; order Micromonosporales; family Micromonosporaceae; genus Micromonospora; species Micromonospora sp. MH33. The sequence goes on along the minus strand of NZ_MUYZ01000039.1, from coordinate 15,495 downwards.
CTGCACGACCTCCTCCACAAGGAGCCAACCAAGATCAAGGTCGAGGGCATCAACCTGACGTACGAGGGCCTGATCCCCAAGATCCAAAAGTCGTTCCTGGCCAAGGACGTCGACGCCATGCAGCCCCACATCCGGGCCTTCGTCGAGCGCGCGATCACCTTCACCACCTGCCCCGACTGCGACGGCACCCGACTCAACGAAGCCGCCCGCTCCTCGAAGATCGCCGGCATCAGCATCGCCGACGCCTGCGCCATGCAGATCAGCGACCTCGCCGACTGGGTACGGGCCCTGAACGAACCCTCCGTCGCGCCGCTGCTCACCGCACTGGGCGCCACCCTCGACTCGTTCGTGAAGATCGGGCTCGGCTACCTCTCACTCAACCGGCCCTCCGCGACGCTGTCCGGCGGGGAGGCACAGCGCACCAAAATGATCCGCCACCTCGGCTCCTCGCTTACCGACGTGACCTACGTCTTCGACGAGCCCACCATCGGGCTGCACCCCCACGACATCCAGCGGATGAACGAACTGCTGCTGCAACTGCGCAACAAGGGCAACACCGTGCTCGTCGTGGAACACAAGCCCGAGACCATCGCCATCGCCGACCACGTCGTCGACCTCGGCCCCGGCGCCGGCACCGCCGGCGGCGAGGTGGTCTTCGAGGGCACCGTCGAAGGCCTGCGGGCCAGCGGCACCCGCACCGGCCGGCACCTCGACGACCGGGCCCGCCTGAAGCCCTCGGTCCGCACACCCTCCGGCCTGCTGGAGGTACGCGGCGCCGACACCCACAACCTCCAGAACGTCGACGTCGACATCCCGCTCGGGGTGCTGACCGTCGTCACCGGCGTGGCCGGCTCCGGCAAGAGCTCACTGATCCACGGCTCCGTGTCCGGACGCGACGGGGTCGTGACGATCGACCAGGGCGCCATCCGCGGCTCCCGGCGCAGCAACCCCGCGACGTACACCGGACTGCTCGACCCCATCCGCAAGGCCTTCGCCAAAGTCAACGGCGTCAAGCCCGCACTGTTCAGCGCCAACTCCGAGGGCGCCTGCCCCGCCTGCAACGGCGCCGGCGTCATCTACACCGACCTCGCGATGATGGCCGGCGTCGCCACCACCTGCGAGGAGTGCGAAGGCAAGCGGTTCCAGGCCTCGGTCCTGGAATACCACCTCGGCGGCCGCGACATCAGCGAGGTGCTCGCCATGTCGGTCACCGAGGCCGAGGAGTTCTTCGGCGCCGGCGAGGCGCGCACCCCGGCCGCCCACAAGATCCTCGACCGGCTCGCCGACGTCGGGCTCGGCTACCTCACCCTCGGCCAGCCGCTCACCACACTGTCCGGCGGCGAGCGGCAGCGACTCAAGCTGGCCACCCAGATGGCCGCCAACGGCGGCGTCTACATCCTCGACGAGCCGACCACCGGCCTGCACCTCGCCGACGTCGAGCACCTGCTCGCCCTGCTCGACCGACTCGTCGACTCCGGCAAGTCGGTCATCGTCATCGAGCACCACCAGGCGGTCATGGCACACGCCGACTGGATCATCGACCTCGGCCCCGGCGCCGGCCACGACGGCGGCCGGATCGTCTTCGAGGGCACCCCCGCCGACCTCGTCGCCGCCCGCTCCACCCTCACCGGCGAACACCTCGCCGCCTACGTCGGCGCCTGACCGAACGGGTGTCGCCCCGACGGGGGAGCGCCACCGAGGATCCGGCCCGGACCGCGATCGTCCGGGCCGGATCCGCCGACCGGTCAGCCCAACGCGGCAGCGAACATGCCCGGCTCGTACGAACCACCCCGCTGGTGCACGATCACGGCCATCCGGTTCGCCGCGTTGATCAGCGCCACCAGGGCGACCAGCGCGGCGATCTGGTCGTCGTCGTAGTGCTTGCGTACCGCGGCCCAGGTCTCGTCCGACACCCCCTGGTGGGCGTCGGCCAGCCGGGTGCCCTCCTCGGCGAGCGCCAGCGCGGCCTGCTCGGCCTCGCTGAAGACGGTCGACTCCCGCCAGGCGGCGACCAGGTTGAGCCGCACCGGCGTCTCGCCGGCCGCCACGGCCTCCTTGGTGTGCATGTCGATGCACCAGCCGCACCCGTTGATCTGGCTGGCGCGCAGCGACACCAGCTCCTGCGTGGACCTCGGCAGCGGCGACTGGTGGATGACCAGGCCGGCGTTGGCGAACCGCTTGGCGAACTTGACGGCGATCTCGTTGGCGAACATGTCGAATCGAGCGTCCATGGCTCGTCCCTCCTGATGGTGTCGCACCGGACGACCACGAGATGCCGCCGACCCCAGCCGCCGTGACACCACGGCCACGTGACGACCGCCACAACCATCCGTACGTCCGTCGGTGTCACACGACGGCCCGCACCGGCATCTGATGGACGACACCGTCGAGACCGAACAGGAGCCGCCCATGGCCGGTACGGCGCAGACCGCACCCGACGAACGTGGCCGCCACGACCGTCCGGACCCCGCCACCGAGGCGTTCCTCGCCCACCGCAACCTGCTGTTCACCGTCGCCTACGAGATGCTCGGCTCGGCCGCCGACGCCGAGGACGTCCTGCAGGAGACCTGGCTGCGCTGGGTGCGCGTCGACCTCGACACGGTGCGGGAACAGCGGGCGTACCTGGTCCGGATCACCACCCGCCAGGCCCTCGCCCGGCTGCGCACGCTCGGCCGCCGCAAGGAGTCCTACGTCGGCCCCTGGCTGCCCGAGCCGCTGCTGACCGCACCCGACGTGGCCGAGGACGTCGAGCTGGCCGACAGCGTCTCGATGGCGATGCTGCTCGTACTGGAGACGCTCACGCCGACCGAGCGGGCGGTGTTCGTCCTACGCGAGGTGTTCGAGCTGCCCTACGACGAGATCGCCGAAGCCGTCGACAAGAGCGAGGCCGCGGTCCGCCAGATCGCCCACCGGGCCCGGGGCCACGTCGCGGCCCGCCGGCCTCGCGGCGTCACGTCCGCGGCCGAGACCCGCGACGCCCTCGAGGCGTTCCGGAAGGCCACCGAAACCGGCGACCTGCAGGGCCTGCTCGACATCCTCGCGCCGGACGTCGTCTTCCTGGGCGACGGCGGGGGAGTCCGGCAGGCCGTCCCGCGGCCCGTCGTGGGGGCCGACAAGGTGGGCCGCCTGCTGGCCGCCGGGCTGGGCAGGATCGCCGCCCTGATGTCGCTGCGGCCCGCCGAGGTCAACGGCTACCCGGCGCTGATCCTCCAGCAGGGCGACGAGGTCGACACCGTCCTGGCGGTGCGCATCGACGACGGACTCGTCACCGGGCTCTACGCCGTGCGCAACCCGGAGAAGCTCTCGCACATGGAACGGGAGATCACCCTGAGCCGCTGAGTCATGAGCCATAGTGTCGGATGCGTCAAGATCCCAACGCGGGGGAGAGGTACGGGAAGCCATGCCGAGCCAGCGTGAGGCCGACGAAGCCAGGATCCGTCAGCAGATCGACAAGATCGTCGAAGGACTCCGGGGCAAGGATCTCGAGGGCCTGAAGCAGCTCTACACCACGGGCGTGGTGTCCTTCGACGTCGAGCCGCCGCTGCAGCACGTCGGGGTGGACGCGAAGCTCAAGAACTGGGCGAACGTGTTCGCGGTCTTCGAGACAGTGGCCTACGAGATTCGCGAGCTGACCCTCACCGTCGGTGAGGACGTGGCGTTCGGACACGCCTTCGGCCGGCTCAGCGGCACGCTGAACGACGGGAGGGCGACGAACGGCATGTGGGTGCGGGTCACCTACTGCTTCGAGAAGATCGGCGGCACGTGGCTGATCGCGCACGACCAGGTTTCGGTGCCGCTCGACGTCCGCAGCGGCAAGGGGATGGTCGACCTCCAGCCCTGACCGCGCCGCGGACGCGTCCTGATCACCGTCCCTGTAGCGTCGATAATGCACATTATGTCAAGTAGGCAGGTTGCGACCCTCCCCACGGCTCAGTCCACGACCGGGTCGGTGAGGACCGCCGCCAGGGTCCGCGACTGCTCCTCGTTCCGGTCGTCGGCCGCCAGCGTGATGAGGGCCTTCCACAGCGCCCAGCCACGGGCACGCCGCCAGGCGTCGTCGGGCAGACCGACCGCCTCCCGGAACAACTGGCGCTCCGGACCGGCGAACCAGGTCCACGCCGGCACCAGGTCGCAGGCGGGATCCCCGACGCCGCAGGTGCCGAAGTCGATGACCGCGGACAGCCGCCCCTCCGCGACGAGCAGGTTCCCGACGGCCACGTCGCCGTGGAACCAGACCGGCGCCGCCGGCCAGGCCGAGGTCAGCGCCCGCGCCCAGACGTCCTGGCAGGTGGCCGTGTCCACCCGGCCGCCCAGCGCATCGAGGGCCTGTTCGACCTCGTCGCCGTAGGCGCTCGGGTGGCAGCCCCGAAAGCAGGAATGCCGCCCGGCCGCCGGACCTCCCACGGTGGGCGCCCGCCGCAGGGCGGTCAGGAACGCGCCGAGGTCGCCCGCCACGGCCGACCGGTCGACCTCCCCGGCGGCCCCGAGGGTGTCGCCGGGCAGCCAGCGCCGCACCGACCAGGGGTACGGGTAGCCGGCGCCGGGCCGCCCGGTGGCCACCGGTTCGGGTACGGGCAGCGGCAGGTGGCGGGCCAGCACCGGCAGCCAGCGGTCCTCCTTGGCGACGCCGGACACGTAGCCCTCCGCGCTGGGCAGCCGCACGACGAGGTGGTCACCGAGGCGGAACGTCCGATTGTCCCACCCCTGCCGGGCCACGGCGGCGACCGGCAGGTGCGCCCACCGCGGGAACTGTTCGGCGACGAGCCGGCGTACCAGTTCCTCGTCGATGTCCACCACGAACCCAGTCTGCGTGCCGCGGCAAGTGGTTTCCCCGTGTCGCTCCCCCACACCGTGGCTGGCGGGAACGCGAAAATCATGCATAATATGCCTTATGCATGACAAACCGGACGAACCGGTAGGACGATTGATCGAGGAGTTCCTCACCGCCCGGGCCACCCGCAAGCCCTCCCCCCACACCCTGGCGGCCTACCGGCGGGACCTGACCACCGTGGCGGGCCTGGTGGCGGCCGACGACGGGACCACTCCCCTCCCCCTCGACCGGCTTCCGGTCTCCGCCCTGTCCCCCCGCGTCATGCGCGCGGCGTTCGCCCGCTTCGCCGCGCCCCGCGCCGCCGCCTCGGTCCATCGTGCCTGGTCCACCTGGAACAGCTTCTTCACGTTCCTGGTCGCCGAGGGCGTCGTACCCGGGAACCCGATGCCGGCGGTGGGGCGGCCCCGCACCCCGCTCCCCCAGCCCAAGCCGTTGCGCGGCGAGGACACCCCGGAGGAACTGCTGGCCGCGGTGGCCCGGGAGGACGGCCGGCAGCGCGACCCGTGGCCGGAGCGGGACCTGGCCGTGCTGGCGTTGGCGCTGTGCGCGGGGCTGCGCCTGTCGGAGCTGCTGGCGCTGCGGGTGGCGTCGGTGGCCGGCCGGGCCGGCGAGCGGCGGGTCGACGTGGCGGGCAAGGGTGGGCGGCCGCGGACGGTGCCGATCGAGGCGGGCGTGGACCGGGTGCTGGCGGACTACCTGGACAGTCGGCGGTGGCGGTTCGGGGCGCGCAGCGTCCGGCCGGACTCGCCGCTGCTGGTGGACCGGCGGGGTGAGCCGTTGCGCCGGGGTGGCCTGCAGTACCTGGTGGAGTCGTGTTACCGGCGGGCGGGGATCGGTGACCGGGTGCCGCGGGGGGCGCGGTTGCACGCGTTGCGGCACACGTTCGCCACGCGGTTGGCCGAGGACGGGGCGAGCGCGGCGGAGATCATGCGGTTGCTGGGGCACGCGTCGTTGGCGTCGTCGCAGACGTACATCGAGGTGACGGCGGGTCAGCAGCGGGCGGCGGTGGCCTCGAACCGCACGAACCGGGCCCTGGCCGGTCTGGTGGGGCAGCGGGAGGGGCGCTGAGCGGGGCAGCATGGTCGGGATGCGGGTGGGTGCGGCGCGGGCGGTGGCGGTGGAGTGGGTGCGCGAGCGGATGCGCCGGGACCCGTCGATCGGGGGTGCGTTCTTCAGCGGGTCGACGGTGGGTCTGCCGGATGAGGCGGTGTTGCCGTCGTGGTCGGACGTGGACGTGCTGCTGGTGCGGGACGGGCCGGCGGCGAAGCTGGGCAAGTTCCGGCACCGTGGGGTGCTGTTGGAGGTCTCGACGGTGACCTGGGCGGAGTTGGGGTCGCCGGAGGACGTGCTGGGGTCGTGGGTGTTCGCGCCGATGTTCCGGACGGACGCGGTGATCGCGGATCCGTCGGGTCGGCTGGCGGGTATCGGTGAGCGGGTGGCGGCGGGGTTCGCGGATCCGGTGTGGGTGCGGCGGCGGTGTGCCGGGGTGCGGCGGCGGATCGAGGACGGGCTGGCCCGGTGGGACGACGGGGCGTCGCTGCCGGAGCAGGTGTTGGCGTGGGTGTTCCCGACGTCGGTGCTGGCGGTGTGGCCGGCGGTGGCGGGGTTGCGGGATCCGACGGTGCGGCGGCGGTACGTGCGGGCGCGGGAGGTGCTGGGCGGGTGCGGGTTCGGTGACCGGTATCCGGAGCTGCTGGCGTCGCTGGACGGCGGCGGGGTGGGGCCGGATCGGGTGCGGGAGCACCTGGCGGGGTTGGCGGTGACGTTCGACGAGGCGGCGCGGGTGGCGCGTACCCCGTTTTCGTTCGTGGCGGACCTGTCGGCGGCGGGGCGGCCGGTGGTGGTGGACGGTAGCGCGGAGCTGGTGGCGGCGGGCGCGCACCGGGAGGCGATGTTCTGGATCGTGGTGGCGTATGCCCGGTGTCACGCGGTGCTGGCGGTGGACGCGCCGGAGCGGGAGCGGGTGTTGCGGCCGGCGTTCGAGGCGGTGTTGGCGGATCTTCGGGTGGCGTCGGCGGCGGATCGGCGGCGGCGGGCGGCGGCGCTGCTGGGGTCGTTGCCGCGGTGGCAGGCGGTGGCGGATGCGGTCGCGGAGCGCGCTGTGGCAGGCTGAGGGGTGAACGCGACTGGCGGCACGGAGGATGGGCAACCATCGGGGAGCTCGTCGCGGGGGTCGACCGCCTGGGCCTCCGCGGGCGGGGTGCGGCATGTCTTCTTCGGGTACGACGACGGCGCGGCTGCTGCCGGGTGCGCCGGTGGCGGAGCAGGTGTTGGCGGAGGTCGCCGAGTCGGTGGTGGCGCTGCGCGCGGCGGGGGTCACGCCGGCGTTGGCGACGGTGCTGGTGGGCGACGACGACGCGAGCGCGGGTTACATCCGGATCAAGCAGCGGCAGGCGGCGGAGCTGGGCTTCGTGTCGCCGCACGTGCATCTGCCGGCGTCGGCGTCGCAGGCGGATCTGCATGCGGTGCTGGCGGATTTCAACGCGGACAAGGCTGTGCACGGGGTGCTGGTGCAGTATCCGATTCCGGGGCATCTGGACTATGACCGGGCGCTCGCGGAGCTGGACCCGGACAAGGACGTGGACGGGATGCATCCGGTGAACATGGGCCGGTTGGCGTTGGGGTTGCCGGGCCCGTTGCCGTGTACGCCGGCGGGGATCGAGGCGTTGCTGGCGTTCCACGGGGTGCCGGTGGCGGGTCGGGAGGTGGTGATCCTGGGTCGGGGCGCCACGTTGGGCCGGCCGTTGGCGATGTTGCTGGCGCAGAAGCGGCCGACGGCGAACGCGGCGGTGACGGTGGTGCACACGGGGGTGCCGGACTGGCCGCGGTACACGCGGCGGGCGGAGATCCTGGTGGCGGCGGCCGGGGTGCCGGGGATTATCCAGCCGGAGCATGTGCGTCCGGGTGGTGTGGTGGTCGGCGGTGGGGTGCGTTACGAGGGGCGGCGGCTGCTGCCGGACGTGGACGAGTCGTGTGCCGAGGTGGCGGGGGCGATCACGCCGCGGGTCGGCGGGGTGGGTCCGACGACGGTGGCGATGCTGTTCCGTAACGCGGTGCGGGCGGCGCAGCGGGCGTCCGGGCTGGGCTGAGGCGCCGGGCGGTCAGCCGAGGTCGACCAGGAGGGGCCGGTGGTCGGAGATGGTGGACAGCGGGGTGTCGACGGCGGTGACCGGGGGTAGCCGGTCCAGGCCGCGCCGGTCGGCGAGGATGTGGTCGAGTTGTACCCGGGGTTGCCCGGCCGGGTAGGTGGGGCGCCGGCCGAGCGGTCGCCAGCGGGACAGCAGCGCGGCGGGTCCGGCGGGCAGGTTGAGGTCGCCGAGGAGGATCCGGGGGGCGGGCAGGGTGCGCAGGGCGCGTACGACGCGGCGCAGTTGCAGGATGTTCCAGCCGGGCACGAAGGACAGGTGGGTGGCGGCGACGGTGAGCGGCCCGTGCGGGGTGTCGAGGACGGCGGCGAGCACGACGCGGGGTTCGTCGCGGAGCAGGACGAGCCCGCCGCCGGGGCCGGGGACGTAGATCGGTGACCGGACGGGGGCGGGCCGCAGCCGGGTGACCTGCCAGGAGCGGACGGGGTGGCGGCTGACCAGGCCGATGCCGTAGAGGGGTTCGCCGTGGCCGTCGTCGTCGTGGGTGAGGGGGCGGAACTGTTCGCCGGGGGTGCCCACGACGGCGGCGGCGAAGCGGTGTTCGGGGGCGTCGAGGGCGCGGGCGGCGATGGCGGTGAGGTCGAGGTTGCCGCTGCGGGACTGGTCGCGGTCGACCTCCTGCAGGGCGAGGACGTCGGCGTCGAGTGCGGTGACGGCGGCGGCGAGCCGGTCGGGGTCGACGAGCCCGTCGGTGAGGGACCGGCCGTGCAGCAGGTTGAAGGTGGCCAGGCGCACCTGCACACCCTACGTCCGCGTGGCAGGCTTGCCGGGTGCTGAAGGCGTTGCTGTGTTCGATGCTGGTGTTCGTGGCGGTGGCGTGGGTGGGGCTGTGGTTGCGGCGGCGTCGGGGGCGTTGAGCTGCGGTGAGGCTGGCCACAGGGGGTCTCGTCGGGGTGGTGGGGCTGGGCAGAATGCGGCCCGTGGATCCTGTGTCGCTGACGACCCTGTTGAGCGCGGCCGCCCTGGCGGGCTGGGTGGACGCCGTGGTGGGCGGCGGTGGGCTGTTGCTGTTGCCGGCGTTGCTGCTGGGCGCGCCGGGGGTGCCGGTGGCGACGGCGTTGGGCACGAACAAGCTGGCGGCGATCTTCGGTACGTCGACGGCGGCGGTGACGTACGCGCGGCGCACGAAGTTGGACTGGGCGGTGGCGGGTCCGGCGGCGGGGTTGGCGGTGCTGACGGCCGGGTTGGGCGCGGCGTTGGCGGGGGCGGTGCCGGCGGGGGCGTACCGGCCGGTGGTGCTGGTGGTGCTGGTGTCGGTGGCGGTGTTCGTGCTGACCCGGCCGCGGCTGGGCGTGGTGTCGGATCCGGGGCGGCGTACGCCGGTGCGGGTGGTGGTGGCCGTGGCGGTGGCGGGGCTGGGCATCGCGCTGTACGACGGGTTGATCGGTCCGGGCACCGGCACGTTCCTGGTGTTGGCGTTCACCGCGCTGCTGGGGTCGGATTTCGTGCACGCCTCGGCGATGGCGAAGGTGGTCAACGCGGGTACGAACCTGGGGGCGCTGGTGGTGTTCGCGGCGACCGGGCACGTGTGGTGGCTGCTGGGCGCGGCGATGGCGGTGTGCAATGTGGCGGGGGCGGCGGTGGGCGCGCGGATGGCGTTGCGGCGTGGTTCGGGTTTCGTGCGGGTGGTGCTGCTGGTCGTGGTGGTGGCGTTGGTGGGCAAGCTGGGCTATGACCAGTGGGTGGCGGCGTGAGGGGTTGAGGGCCGCCGTGTGATCATCGGCGGGTGCCTGTCCGCGCTGAACACGACCGTGCCGTCCTCGCCGAGTTGCTGGGTCGGGACCCGGTGCTGCACGCGTACCAGTTGGGTGACCTGGACGACTTCTTCTGGCCGTACACCTCCTGGTATCGGCGGGGCGATGAGGTGGTGCTGCTCTACCACGGTGTCGAGCTGCCCACTCTGCTGGCGTTCGCGCCGCCGGAGCGCGCCGGGGACCTGGCGGCGTTGCTGACCGAGGCGGCGCCGGTGTTGCCGGCGCGGCTGTGGGCGCACCTCTCCCCCGGCCTGGACGCCACGGTGGCCCGCTGGTACGCGGTGTCCGACGCCGCCGTGCACCACCGGATGGCGCTGACCGATCCGGCGCGGCTGGCGGCGGTGTCCCCGGCCGGGGAGCCGTTGGGCCGCGCGGACCTGCCGGAGTTGCGGGAGTTGTACGCGAGCGCGTACCCGGGGAACTGGTTCGACCCGCGGATGCTGGACACCGGCCGGTACGTGGGGGTGCGGGAGGCCGGCCGGCTGGTCGCGGTGGCCGGGGTGCACGTGTGGTCGCCGACGTGGCGGGTGGCCGCCCTGGGCAACGTGACGACCCGTCCGGAGGCCCGGGGCCGGGGTCTGGCCGGGGCGGCCGTGGCGGCGCTCTGCGCGGGGCTGCGGACCACCGTCGACCATGTGACGCTCAACGTCAAGGCCGACAACGTCGCGGCGGTACGCCTCTACGAACGGCTGGGGTTCACCCGGGTGGCCGAATTCACCGAGTGCGCGCTGCACCGCCTTCCGTGACCGCCTGACCGGTCAGTCTGTGCTGTCCAGTCGCCACGCCGGGTCAACAACCCGACCCTGACCTGGGCTGATGTCGGACCCGCCCGGCGCCGCCCAGCCCATAGCGTCTGCCTTCGAGGCCGCGCCCGGGGCGGGCGCGGCGGAGCTGAAGGAGACACGATGGGTTTCACAGCAGTGCCTCACGGGCGAAGAACGGCGGTGACCGTGGCCGCCGCCGTGACCGCGGTGATGACCGCGGTTTCGGCGCCCGCCTGGGCGGCGCCCGGCGTCGACCCGGCAACCGTGGACCGGTCCGCCGACCCCGGCACCAGCATTCCGATCAGCAAGGTGGTCTCGACGCCGCCGATCCCGCCGAACCCGGACGTCGTGCTGCTGGTCGACACGACCGGCAGCATGGGCCCGGCGATCGCCAACGTCCGCACCAACCTGCAGCAGGTGATCACCAATGTGCGCGGGGCGCAGCCCAGCGCACAGTTCGCGGTGGCCTCCTACCGGGACGAGGGTGACGGCGCGGAGCTGTTCCGGGTCCGGCAGAACCTGACCGGCGACGCCACCGCGCTGCAGAACGCGGTAGACGGGCTGGCCGCCGGGGGCGGCGGCGACGTCCCGGAGGCGTGGGTGAACGGGCTGTTCCAGGTCTCCGACGGGGGCATCGCCTACCGTTCCGGCAGCAGCCGGATCGTGGTGCTGGTGGGCGACGCGCCCAGCCACGACCCGAGCGCCGGGCACACCCTGGCGCAGGCCACCGCCGCGCTGCAGGCCGACGACGCCCGCGTGCTCGCGGTCGACGTCACCGGCGGGGGCGGCGGCCTGGACGCGGTCGGCCAGGCCACCGCGGTGGCCGCCGCCACCGGCGGGCAGGTGGTCGGCAGCGCCCCGGACACCGTCACCGCGGCGATCCTGTCCGGGCTGCGGGACCTCGACGTGACCGTCGCGCCGCAGGTGGTCTGCGACCCGGGCCTGTCGGTGAGCTTCGACGCGCCGTCGAAGACCCAGCAGAGCGGCACCGACGTGCCGTTCGCCGAGACCATCACGGTGGCCGGCGACGCCCCGCAGGGCGCCACCCTGCACTGCACGGTGGACTTCCTGCTCAACGGCCTCTCCGGCGGGCCGGCGTTCGTCGAGCACATCTCGGTGACGGTCAACGACGTGACCCCGCCGACCGTGGTCGTGGACGACCGGACCGTGGAGGCCACCAGCCCCGCCGGCGCGGTGATCAACTACCCGGCGAGCGCCACCGACAACGTCGACGGTCCGCTCACCCCGACCTGCGCGCCGTCGCCCGGCAGCACCTTCCCGCTGGGCGCCACCACGGTCACCTGCACCGCCACCGACGCCGCCGGCAACACCGGCAGCGACACCGCGGTGATGCGGGTGGTCGACACCACGGCGCCGGACACGCGGTGCGTGCCGACGAACAACCCGAGCGGCGGCAACATCCCCGGCTCGTACAACCCGGACGGGTTCTACCAGCTGACCGCGACCGACATCGTCGACACCGCCGTCGTGGTGTACATTTCCGACGCCGCCGACCGGTCGGTGCGGTTCGGGCCGTTCCCGGCCGGCACGAAGATCAAGCTGGTGCAGGCGCCGGGCGCGCAGTCCCGGGTGAAGGACGGCACCGGCGACATCGACTACAAGGTGACGCTGCGCGGCGACGCGATCATCACCGGTGTGGACGACTCCGGTAACACCTCGACCGCGACCTGCCTGGTGGCTCCGCCGCCGAAGTGACCCGTCGCGAGGAGAACGTGCGGGGGTGGCGTCGCGCCACCCCCGCACCGCGCGGTCAGCGGCCCCGGCTGGGCGAGTCGAACCGGCCGGCGCGGATCTCCCGCAGCGCCCGGCGGCGGGTGTCGCCGCGCAGGGTGTCCACGTACAGGCGGCCGTGCAGGTGGTCGGTCTCGTGCTGCAGCGCGCGGGCCAGGAACCCGCTGCCGGCGATGGTCAGCGGCTCGCCGTGCTGGTTGACGCCGTGCGCCGTGGCGTGCATGGCCCGCGGCGTCGGGAAGTACAGCCCGGGGATGGACAGGCAGCCCTCCTCGTCGTCCTGGCGCTCCTCGGACAGCTCCAGGGTCGGGTTGATCAGGTGGCCGCGGCGCCCGTCGGCGTCGTAGACGAACACCTGCGCGTTCACCCCGATCTGCGGGGCCGCCACCCCGGCGCGGCCGGGCGCGCCGAGCAGCGTGTCCATGAGGTCCTGCACGAGCGCGCGCAGCTCGGCGTCGAAACTGGTCACCGGCTCGGACGGGGTGCGCAGCACGGGGTCGCCGATGATCCGGATCGGGCGCATAGTCATGCCCGGAAGGCTATCGGCCCGTTACGCCGGCCGATGCCGCGCCCGCCCGGTCGCGGACCAGGACCTCGATGCCGTCGAGCAGTCGGGCCAGCCCGAACTCGAAGGCCCGGGCCGGGTCCCCGGCGGCCTGGTACTCCTGGCCGGCGGTGGTGCCCACCCGGGCGGCGAGCGGGAACCGGCCCGGGTCGAGGACCTTCTCCAGGTACGGCGCGTGCGCGTGCCACCACTGCTGCTCGGTCATCCCGGTGTCCCGGCTGGCCTGGGCCGTCTCCACGGCGGGGCGGGCCGCGCCGTGCACGTAGCCGGTGACCAGGGTGACCACGGCGTCCATCTCCAGGTCGGTCAGGCCGATCCCGTCGACGGCGCGCAGCTCGTACTCGTACTTGGCGATCACGTTCGGGCCCAGCGGCGGCCGCGTGGTGGCGACCTGCAGCAGCCACGGGTGGCGAAGGTAGAGGGCGAAGTTCTCCCGGGCGATCTGCGCCAGCCGGCCCCGCCAGCCGCCCGGCACCTCGTCGGGGCGGGCGGTCTCGCCGTAGACGGTGTCGAGCATGACGTCGAGCAGCTCGCCCTTGCCGGGCACGTGCGTGTAGAGGGTCATGGTGCCCACCCCGAGCCGCTCGGCGACCCGGCGCATGGACAGCGCGGCCAGTCCTTCGGCGTCGGCGACCTCGATGGCCGCCCGCACGATCCGTTCCACGGAGAGGTCGCCGCCCTTGCGGCTGGGCTTGTCCCGGGTACGCCAGAGCAGGGCGAGGCTGCGCGCCGGGTCCCCGGTGCCGCTGTACTCGGTGGTCACCCGCCGACTGTACCGACCCCTCTTCCCGTATGGTGTACGGTACGGCGTACCGGAGCAACGATCGGAGGGGCGATGGGACCGGACGGACCGGCGATCGAGGCGGAGGGCCTGCGCAAGCGCTACGGCGACCAGGTCGCGCTGGACGGGGTCGACCTGGCCGTGCCGGCCGGCACGGTCTGCGCGGTGCTCGGCGTGAACGGGGCCGGCAAGAGCACCCTGGTCCGCATCCTGACCACCCTGCTGCGCGCCGACGCCGGGGTGGCCCGGGTCGCCGGGTTCGACGTGCGCCGGCAGGCCGACCGCGCCCGCGCGCACCTGGGTCTGGTCGGCCAGCACGCGGCGGTCGACGAGATCCTCGGCGGCCGGCAGAACCTGGTGCTCTTCGGCCGGCTGCACCACCTCTCCGCGGCCCGGGCGGCGGCCCGCGCCGACGAACTGCTCGACCGCTTCGACCTGCGCGCGGCCGCCGACCGGCCGGTGGCCACCTGGTCCGGCGGGATGCGCCGCCGGCTGGACCTGGCCGCCGCGCTGATCGTCGACCCGCCGGTGCTGTTCCTCGACGAACCCACCACCGGCCTGGACCCGCGCGCCCGCAGCGACGTCTGGGACACGGTCCGCGGCCTGGTCGACGCCGGCGCCACCGTGCTGCTGACCACCCAGTACCTGGAGGAGGCCGACCGGCTGGCCGACAGCGTGCGGGTGCTCGACCACGGCCGGGTGACCGCCGCCGGCACCCCGGAGGAGCTGAAGTCGACCCTCGGCGGCGACCGGATCGACATGGTGCTGCACCACCCCGACGACCTGGCCGCGGCCGCGGCGGCGGTCACCGCCGCCACCGGCGTCGCGCCCACCGTCGACCGCGCCGCGCTGCGGCTCAGCGTCCCGGTCACCGACCGGGTCGCCGCCCTGGCCGCGGTGCTGCGCGCCGTGGACGCCGCCGGCCTGCGCGCCGGCGACGTGGCGGTCCGCCGTCCCACCCTCGACGAGGTGTTCCTGCACCTCACCGACGTCCGCACGGAGGTGCCGGCGTGACCGTCCTGCCGCGCAACGCCCGCTGGGCCGTCGCCGACACCGCCACCCTGACCGGCCGGACCCTCGCCCACTGGGCGCGCCGCCCCGGCGAGGTGCTGGTGGGCCTGCTCTTCCCCGTCCTGCTGCTGCTGATGTTCGGCTACCTCTTCGGCGGCGCCATGGCCGTCCCCGGCGGCGCCGACTACCGGGAGTTCCTGCTGCCCGGCATGGTGGCCATGACCATGATCTTCGGCGTGGAGACCACCTACACGGCGGTGGCCGTGGACACCGCGCGCGGGGTGACCGACCGGTTCCGGTCGTTGCCGATGAGCCGCGCCGCGGTGGTCACCGGCCGGGCCCTGGCCGACCTGCTGCACTCCGCGGCGGCCCTCGCGGTGGTGCTCGGCTGCGGCGTCCTGGTCGGCTGGCAGCCGCACCGCGGCCCGCTGCGCGCCCTGGCCGCCGTGGCGCTGCTGCTGCTCCTGCGTTTCGCGATGATCTGGCTCGGGGTGTACCTGGCGCTGCTGCTGCGCCGCCCCGAGACGGTCGCCGCGCTGCAGATCCTCGTGTGGCCGCTGGGCTTCGCCTCCAACGCGTTCGTCGCCCCGGCCACCATGCCCGGCTGGCTCGCCGCGGTCGCCGCTTGGAACCCGCTGTCGGCCACCGTCGCCGCCGGCCGGGACCTGTTCGGCAACCCCGGCTGGGGCGCCGACTCCTGGCCGGCCGAGCACGCCGTGGCCCTGGCGGTGGCCTGGCCGCTGCTGCTGGTCGCCGTGTTCCTGCCGCTGTCCGTGCTCCGCTGGCAGCGCCTGGGCCGGTGAGCGGGCCGGGCAGGCACGGCCCGCTCACCGGCCGGGCCCGGCCCGCAGCCGGTCCGGTCACGGGCCGGCCGGGTCCCGACGGCCCGGT
>NZ_MUYZ01000389.1:0-5288 GCF_003013775.1 Micromonospora sp. MH33 | reverse complement strand
CTAAGCCCTCCAGCGCCGATGGTACTGCACTCGGGAGGGTGTGGGAGAGTAGGACACCGCCGGACAATCTTCCAGTCGAGGGCCGCCCCAGCAGGGTCGGCCCTCGACTGCGTTAGCGTCTTCGGAGACGCAATGAGGAAGGATGTACCTGTGAGTTCAGGACCGCAGGGCGACGATCGCCCCCGTCGTTACGAGGACCGTGCCGAGCGTGGGCAGGGGCGCGGTGACGCCCGCCGCGACGACCGTCCCTCGTACCGGGGCGACCGCGACGACCGCTCGGGCGGCCCGCGAGGCGGCTTCCGCGCCGGCGACCGCGACAGCGGTTCCCGCGGGGGCGACCGACGTGACGGCAGTTCCGGCGGAGCACGCCGCGAGGGTGGTTTCCGTGGCGGCGACCGCGAGGGCGGTGGCTTCCGTGGCGGGGAGCGTCGCGAGGGTGGTTTCCGCGGTGGCGACCGCGAGGGCGGTGGCTTCCGTGGCGGCGAGCGTCGCGAGGGCGGTTTCCGTGGCGGCGACCGCGAGGGCGGTGGCTTCCGTGGCGGCGAGCGTCGCGAGGGCGGTTTCCGCGGTGGCGACCGCGAGGGCGGTGGCTTCCGTGGCGGCGAGCGTCGCGAGGGCGGTTTCCGCGGCGGCGACCGTGAGGGCGGCCGTGGGGGCGAGCGTCCCGAGGGCGGCTTCCGTGGTGGCGACCGCCGTGAGGGCGGTTTCCGCGGTGGGGAGCGTCGTGAGGGCGGTTTCCGTGGCGGGGAGCGTCGCGAGGGCTTCGCTGGCGGTGAGCGCCGCCCGGGCGGCGACCGTGAGGGTGGCTTCCGTGGCGGTGAGCGCCGCGAGGGCGGTTTCCGCGGCGGCGACCGTGAGGGTGGCTTCCGTGGTGGCGAGCGTCGCGAGGGTGGCTTCCGCGGTGGGGAGCGTCGCGAGGGCGGTTTCCGCGGTGGTGAGCGCCGCGAGGGTGGCTTCCGCGGCGGCGACCGTGAGGGTGGCTTCCGTGGTGGCGAGCGTCGCGAGGGTGGCTTCCGCGGCGGGGAGCGTCGTGAGGGCTTCGCTGGCGGTGAGCGCCGCCCGGGCGGCGACCGCGAGGGCGGCTTCCGCGGCGGTGACCGCCGTGAGGGCGGCTTCCGGGGCGGCGAGCGTCGCGAGGGCTTCGCCGGTGGTGAGCGCCGCGAGGGATTCCGCCGCGACGAGCGGCCCGGTGGCGTCCGTGGGGGCGAGCGCCGCGAGGGTGGCTTCCGTGGCGGCGACCGTGAGGGTGGCTTCCGTGGTGGCGAGCGTCGCGAAGGCGGCTTCCGTGGCGGCGACCGCCGTGAGGGCGGTTTCCGCGGCGGCGAGCGTCGCGAGGGCTTCGCTGGCGGTGAGCGCCGCCCGGGCGGCGACCGCGAGGGCGGTTTCCGCGGCGGTGAGCGTCGCGAGGGTGGCTTCCGCGGCGGCGACCGTGAGGGTGGCTTCCGCGGCGGCGACCGTGAGGGTGGCTTCCGTGGCGGTGAGCGTCGCGAGGGTGGCTTCCGCGGCGGCGACCGTGAGGGTGGCTTCCGTGGCGGTGAGCGTCGCGAGGGTGGCTTCCGCGGCGGCGACCGTGAGGGTGGCTTCCGTGGCGGTGAGCGTCGCGAGGGTGGCTTCCGCGGCGGCGACCGTGAGGGTGGCTTCCGTGGCGGTGAGCGTCGCGAGGGTGGCTTCCGCGGCGGCGACCGTGAGGGCGGTTTCCGTGGCGGTGAGCGTCGCGAAGGTGGCCCCGGTGGTGAGCGTCGCGAGGGTTTCCGTCGCGACGAGCAGCCCGGTGGCTTCCGCCGCGAGGAGCGCGAGGGTGGCTTCCGCGGTGATCGGGAGCGTACCGAGCGCGACGGTGAGCGCCGGGGCTACGGCCGGGACGACCGCGGCCAGGGCGCCGCGTACCGCGAGCGGCGGGACGAGCGCTCCGAGGGGCGTACGGGTGAGGCGCCGGCGTTGCCGGACGAGGTGGTCGCGACCGACCTCGACTCGACCGTCCGGGCGGAGCTGCTGTCCCTGGCCAAGCCGGTGGCGGAAACCGTCGCCCGGCACCTGGTCGCGACCGGGCTGCTGATCGACGACGACCCGGCCGAGGCGCTGGCGCACGCCATGGCGGCCCGCCGGCTCGCCTCGCGGATCGCCGCGGTGCGGGAGGCCGTCGGGCTGGCCGCGTACCACGCGGGGGAGTGGCAGACGGCGATCGCCGAGCTGCGTACCTACCACCGGATGACCGGGCTGCAGAGCCACCTGGCGGTGCTGGCCGACTGCGAGCGGGCGCTGGGCCGTCCGGAGCGGGCCATCGACCTGTTCCGCGGGGCGGACCGGGACAAGCTCGACCAGGGCGTCGCCATCGAGCTGCTGATCGTGGCCGCCGGGGCGCGGGGCGACCTCGGGCAGAAGGACGCGGCCGTGGCCATGCTCCAGGTTCCCGAGCTGACCGCCGAGTCGACCGAGCCGTGGGCGGCGCGGCTGCGCTACGCGTACGCGGACGCGCTGTTGGCGGTGGGTCGGCGCGAGGAGGCGCGGGAGTGGTTCTCGCGGGCCGCCGACATGGACGCCGAGGGCGAGACCGACGCCGCCGAGCGGCTGTTGGAGCTGGACGGCGTCGTCATCGAGGGCGACGACGAGGTGGACGAGGAGTTCGCCACCGGTCCGGGCGCCCCGGGCGCCGTGCCGGCCCGTCCCGACGCCGACCTGACCGGCGACGCCGACGATCTCGACGACGACGAGGACGACGACGGCCTCGACGACGACGACGATGACGAGGACGAGGACGACGACGAGGACGACGGCTACGACGACGAGGATGGCGACCTCGACGACGAAGACGACGACGAGGACGAAGACGACCTCGACGACGCGGACGACGACGACCTCGACGACGAGGACGACGACCTCGACGGCGACGCGGACGAGGACGACGACCAAGGCGACGAGGACGACGACCAGCGCGACGAGGACGGGGACGACGACCTCGACGGCGACGCCCGGCTGCGGGCCGACGCCGTCGCGGCGGACGCCGCTGACGCGGTACCGGCCGGCGAGGGCGCCGGGTACCGGGACCGGGACGCGTCGGACCTGGGTGACGACGAGCTGACCGACGCGGAGGCGCGCTCGCTCGCCGCCGACACCCGCGCCGCCGCCGTCGACGCCGCCGGCCCGGGCGCCTCGGGCGGCAACGCGACGGGCGACGAGGCACCGGAGCGCCGGTGACCGGGAGCGCCGGGGACGCGGCGCGGTCGAGGCGGTCGGCCGGCTGCGTGCCGAGGGCCGGGCGGTCGCCTACGCGACGAACAACGCCTCGCGCCGCTCCAGCGAGGTGGCCGACCTGCTCACCGGCATGGGTGTGCCGGCCGGCCCCGAAGAGGTCCTCACCTCCGCGGCCGCCACCGCCGAGCTGCTGCGCGACCGGCTGCCTGCCGGCGCGCCGGTGCTGGTGGTCGGGGCGGAGGCGCTGCGCGCGGAGCTGCGCGCCGTGGGCCTGCGCCCGGTGTCGACCGTGGACGAGGAGCCCGCCGCCGTGGCCCAGGGATACGGCCCGCAGGTCGGCTGGTCCGACCTGGCCGAGGCGTCGCTGGCGGTCCGGGCGGGCGCGTCCTGGTACGCCACCAACACCGACCGCACCCTGCCCAGCCCGCGCGGTCCGCTGCCCGGCAACGGGTCGCTGGTGGCGGTGCTGCGCACGGCGCTGGGGCGGGACCCCGACGTGGTGGTGGGCAAGCCGGAGCCGGCGCTGTTCGCCACCGCCGCCCGCCGGGCCGGCGAGGGGCGGACCCTGGTGGTCGGCGACCGGCTGGACACCGACATCGAGGGCGCCCGGCGGGCCGGCCTGGACAGCCTGCTGGTGCTCACCGGGGTGAGCGACGTGGCCGAGCTGCTGGCCGCGCCCGAGGCGCGCCGGCCCGCGTACGTCTCCTTGGACCTGGCGGGGCTCTTCGATCCGGCGGCCGTGGTGCGGCTGCCCGGTGCGGCGGACGCCGGCGGCTGGTCGGCGACCGTGACCGACGTGGGGCTCGCCCTCGACGGCGCGGGACGCCCGCTGGACGCCATCGCGGCGCTCTGCGCGGTGGCCTGGTCGACGGGGGCCGGCCCGCGGGTGCGGCCGGCGTCCGAGGCGGCGGGGGAGACCCTGGCCGTGCTCGGCCTGGCGGACTGACGTCCCCGGTCAGAGCAGCTTGCGGAGCTTCATCAGGTCGAACGGGTTGGCCTTGATGGAGACCCGCCGGGCGCCCACGGCCTTCATGATGTCGAGCTGACCGTGCACCAGGGCGACCAGGTCGTCGCTGTTGGTGCTCAGCGCGATCTTCGCTTTCGGGTCGTCGCCGTCGGCCAGGTCGACCAGCCGGCCGCCCTCGATGCGTCCGTGGAACGCGGTGTCCAGGTCGGTGACCCGGCAGGCGAGGGTGCGGTCGAGGTCGATCCGGCCCTGCACGTCGGCGTGCCGGTCCAGCCGGGCGGCCAGGTCCCGCAACGCCTGCCGGCACTCGTCCACGCTGGCCACATCGTCTCCTCACCACGCGCCACGCCGTTTCCCGGCACCGTACCGCAATGGGGCGTGCGGGGCGCCCGGTAGCGTGACACCTGCACACCCCGCCCCGCGGAAGGACCTCAGGCATGCAGGACGCGTGGCGCGCCTACCTCGAGCTGGCCATGGGCCTGACGGAGGCGCCCCGGAAGAAGGCCCAGGACGCCGTGAAGCGCGTGGTCGGCCAGGGCGGCGCGACCGCCGCCCAGCTCCAGTCGCTCGCCGAGGAGCTGGTCTCCACCGGCCTGGCGAACCGGGAGGCGCTGACCAAGCTGGTCCGCTTCGAGGTGGATCGCGCCCTGGGCGCGGTCGGGCTGGCCACCGGCGACGAGGTCGCCGAGCTGACCCGCCGGGTGCACGACCTGGAGCGGCAGCTTCGTGAGGCGAAGGCCACCGGCACGCCGGTGACCGCCGCCCCGAGCGCCGGGGCCGGCCCTGGCCTGGCCGCCGAGACGGCCGGGTCCGGCGAGGTGACGCCCTCCGGGGAGTCGACCGCGGAGCAGCCGACCACGCCGGCCGCCGGGGCGCCGGTCTCGGCACCTCCCACGCCCGCACGGACCAAGGCGATCGCGAAGAAGGCCGTGGCGAAGAAGGCCATCGCGAAGAAGCCGGCCGCCACGGTCGTCCGGACCCCCGCCGAGGAATCGCCGGCCACCCCGACGCGGCCGGTCAAGAAGGCCGCCGGGCGCAAGGGTTCCGGCGGTACCGGCTCGTGACCGCGCCGTTCCGCCCGGGCCCGCCGCCGGGCCCGCGCCCCGGGCCGCCGCCGGCCGGTCCCCGG
>NZ_MUYZ01000388.1:0-5298 GCF_003013775.1 Micromonospora sp. MH33 | reverse complement strand
CCGGAGACCTCAGCCTTTATCGATCACCGCCACGCCGGCACCTCACCACCCGCCGACCCCTTACCAAACACGGCCTAGGCGACCAACTCTGCGAGCCGGACCAGCGTGGATTTCAGACTGGCGTGCGCCGGTGCTGGGGATAGCTGGCCTGCATTGCCCCGCTCCCGCCTAACCAGCGACGCAGGTAGTTCGGCGCCGGCTGCCGGTTCAGCACCGCCGCTGTGACGGCCCGGCGAGCTGCTACCGATGCGGATCGTTAGTGCCCTGCACAAGTCCGTGGAGGGTCGGCCGCTCGGGTTCCGAATGCCGCTTCATTGCTGCGACATCGGTCGCGACATCCCAGTCCGCCTGCCACCTCTGGTCCAGCCGTTCCTGGCTGAATCGGCGGGCGTGCGCCTCGAAGAAGGGGCGCGAGCGCGGGCTGTATGCGCCGCATCGGCGACCAGCGAGATGGCGGGCTGCCGCGAGCAGTTCTCCCTGCAGGTCGGGGTTGAGCCGAATCGTTCCAGTGGCGTCCAGAACGACATGACCGTGTTCGAAGAGCGCGTCGCAGCCGAATAGGCAGGCGGCCATGATGTTGTCGGGATTCAAACGCTCACGCCTCGTGGCGTCGGCGCGCCGCTTGATGCGTGCCGCCGATACGAGACGTGCTGGCAGTGTCCGTCCACAGAGGTCACACATCACTTCTGTCAACGAGCCGAACTTCAGCCGTCGCAGGCGGCGCTGCTCACGCCGCCGTATGGCGGACACCAAGGCATCCAGGTCGCCGGTCAGGTCGAGTTCGTCCTGGTCGCCGTCTGTCCCCTCTTCGAGAGCCGTTATGGCCACCGGTTCCCCAACGACGGGTGTGCCTTGCTTGGTGCCGGACAGGCGAAGCGCTCTCATCGCTGCTGGCCCAAGCCGCCATCCCGGCACTCGCTCAAGGGTCTGTAGTACCTCGACATCGACTCGTTCGGGATAGGGCTTGTCGTCCCACACCTTGGCAACCGACTGATAGAGGGGACGCGTTACCCGAGTGATCAGGACTTCAGCCAGATCCTGCGCGAAGAACTGTTGGTCGTTGACGCGGGGACCACCGGGCGTGCTAAACCCGAGAATCAGGTAGTCGTCGGGGCGGATGCGGAGGGCCACAGTCCGATTCGCCGAGCCGTCGGCGCCGCCGCGGTCAAGCACGCTGGATTCCCAGCCCCAGATGCCCTGCGCCTTACCCTTTTCATAGTTCGCCAGAGAATCGACCCCGACGTAGACGTAGTAGGACGCCGACAAGGATCTTGCCTCCGGATGCACGAAGTGCTCGTGCGGTGGAGGCATGTTCGGATTCGAAAGCCTGTCGGACCGCCTTTCATGGTCGACTCTAGCCAGCACCCCGGGCGCAGCGCCAGGGCACCTCAGCTGTGCATCGCAGCTCCGTCGACGACGGGTTCGTAAGTCGTCTCTACTAGACGGTTCACGTGGACCAACGAAGCCAGATAGGCGCGTGTCTCGGGGTCGCTCGAGTAGAGAATTGTGCCCCGCATGCCTCGGGTCATCAGCACCTTGTAGGTGTTGCGGATCAGCCGGTCCGCCTCGAAGTCGCTGAGCGACTTCCGGCTGCGGAACGCGGGGTCCTTCGACTCCGTCCGCTGGGTCACCAGCCGGCCGTCGCGTGCGACCAGGTCTGGGCCGATGATGACGCCCGACCACTCGTACTCGAAGCCCTGCGCCGTGTAGACGCAGCCCACCTGCCCGAAACCGTTCGGGTCGGTGGCCCAGAACGCGCTGCCCGGCGCCTCGCCGACGCTGCGGTCGCTCTTGACGTTCCACGGCCGGGCCCAGCCGCCGATCTGCACGTCCGGCACCAGCGAATCGTCCGGTCGCGGATCGCTCCACGGCCAGCAGTAGCCCGCCGACATGCGAGCCGTTTCCCCGGCGCGCTGCTTCGAGGCCAGGAACGCCTCCATCTCCTCCGGCGACTGCGCCAGCCGCAGGTCGAACCGGCCGTCACCAGCCCAGACCGAGGGTTCACCGCCGTCGAGGCCGAGCAGGTCAAGGACCCACTCTTCGTACGCCTCGCTGCCGCCGCACCGGAACTGGTCGTGCAGCGACACCACCTCCACATCCAGGTTGAGCTGCTTCGCGTACGCGGAGATGACGTCGACGCTGCCGAGCTCGCCCGGCTTGACGACCTGGTGCTCGTCGAGGAGGAAGACCGGTACCCGAGCGGCGGCGATCAGCTCGTCGATCTGCGGTCGGGCCTTGTCGCGCTTCGCCTTGGGCGTGAAGCGGTTGACCGACGTCTCCCGGATCCGGTGCGCCTCGTCGCAAATCAGCACGTCAAGGCCGTTCCTCTCGGCGGCCATGAAGCTGTTGAAGTAGCCGAACAGGTTCTTCAGGCGGGTCGAGCCCTTGCCAGCGTATCTGCGCAGGGTCTGGGTGAACGAGCGCGAACCGGTGGCGTGCATGACCGAGCGTTGCTGGCGGGCCAACTCCCCGAGCACCGACAGCGCGATCACGCTCTTGCCACTGCCCGGTCCACCGGACACCACCACGACCGACTTGCGGTCCGCGGCGCGCGCTCGCTCCACAGCGTGCAGCACCAGCTCGTACGCCAGGCGCTGCTCATCAATCAGCGTGAAGTGCGACCGCACCTTCAGCTCGGCCGCCGCGTACGACAGGAGGTGCTTGCTCGGGCGGACCGAGCTGGTGAGGAAGCGGTCCGCGGCAGCCGCCCCCGGAGCGGGAGCCAAGTGGGTGCGCAGGTAGTCGAGGAACTGCCCGCGCCGCTGCTTCGTGAAGATCCGGCTCTGCTCCGTTGGCCGGCGCGCGAAGAGGTCGTTTACATCCCGGTCGACGGCGTTGTGGAGGTACGCGGCGCCGACAATCGGGCTACGACGGTGGGACAGGACGCCGAGGAAATCCGTCAGGTACTCGCAGTAGTCTCCGACCTGCACGCCAGGGTGCAGACGTGGCCCGCGGGCGTGCTCGACCAGCACCAGCCGGTCGGACCCTTCATAGGACTCGGCCTGCGACCATTGCTTCAGCTCCACCACCACGTACGAGTCGTCGGCGGTCCTCGGATGCACGCCCGCGAGCACCACGTCGACCCGCTTGCTCGTCAGCGGCAGCTGGTACTCGACGAGTACCTCCACCTGACCCAGGCCCGCGTCGGCCAGATCCTGCCCGAGCACCGTGAGACTGCGTTCCCACGACCGGCGTTCGGCGGCGCTCACGTTGTGGCCGATCTGTTCCGCGATGCGATCGGCGAGCGTGCCGGCGGTGGCATAGCGGAGGAGACCATCGGCGGAGGTGCGGAACGCTGACAACACTTGCCCCCGGGCAGCACGAAGTGATCGTGCGCATGGGGGGCATGTCCGGCCACGGCTGGAAGCCCGTCGTTACGCGCTTGTACGGCTGGACTGTAGCGAAGAGATGATCTCCTCGCACGCCCTGTCACCGCTTGGCGGCGGAGCCTTTCACCAGTTCAACCGGGTAGCGGACGGCGACCTCCGCCAACTTGGCGGTGGCCGCCCCCACCAGGTCGATGCCGAGGACATCCGCGAGCCGGGTCAGGTAGATCATCACGTCACCGATCTCCGCGCGAACGCGCGCGGCCGCCTCGGGATCGTCCATCACCATCGCTGCCTGTTCTGGCGTGAGCCACTGGAATTCGGCAAGCAGTTCGCCGACCTCGCCGGCCAAGGCCATGGCGAGGTTCTTCGGCGTGTGGAACTGCTGCCAGTCTCGGTCCTCGGCGAAGGCTCGCACCCGAGCGCTCAGGTCGTTCACCGGGGAAGTCTTGCATGTTTGAGCTTCGGGTTACTCCCGTAGATGGTACTCGATGAGCCGGCTGCTCAACACGGACACGATTCTGGCATCGGCCACCGAAGTCATTCTGCGTAAACTACGAGGGTCAGTGGTCACGGTTCCGCCGGTCCCCGCCTGGCTGGTGCTGACTGTCGTCCTGGCCACACCGACGCCGTTCACGAGGCCATGTTGCACTGGCACTACCGCGGGAACACCCCGCGTGCGCGGGGAGCAAGCTCGTCTAGCTCGCCGTCCGACGACAGCGGAGAGGATCACCACCGCGTGCGCGGGGAGCCGACGACCTACTACACGGCGGGCCGCTACTACGGATTACCCCCGCGTGCGCGGAGGGCGTTGAGGAGTCGGCGGATCTCGGCAACGGTCAACGCGATGATCTCCGCGTGAAAGAGCAGCCACCGATGGGCGCCGGGCCAGTGGTGGTGGTCCGGGCCCACAGGTGCTCGCGGGACCTTTCGGGCCCGGTCCGAAGGGGCGCCGCTGCCACTCGACCTGAGAGATCGGGCGTGCTGGCCGTTAGCTTGGGTGATAGCCGTATTTGGCGAGCCGATCACGGGCGACCTGCAGTTCCTCCTCGCTGAAGAGTGCTGACCAGGGATCACGAAGAACGAAGGCCTCGACGGCGAGGTCGAGCCGGCCCTTCTCCCAAAGAGTCGTGAATCCGCTGGAGACCGAGGATGCGTGCAAGAGCTGTCGGGCGGTGCCGAGGCCGCCGAGGGTGGAGATCATTCGGATGTAGATGGTGGCGTTGTAATTGATCTCGCGCTTCATGGCGCGGTAGCCGCTGATGAGCGCTTGGTGGAACTTCTTCTCAAGCCCCTCAGCCTGCACCCCTGGAGTGCTTTCCGGCTCTTCGCCAATGGTTGATGGCACTACGGGTGCTGGGATCCTCGTCGGCCTGTCGGCCGCGTTGGGGCCCAGTGCGATGTAATCGGCGAGGCCGGTACCCAACTGCTGCGGGCGCGGCATGCTGCGAGCGCGCAGCCCACGGAGGAGAGCGACGTAGATGTCACGGAGCGAGAGCAGGTCACCCGCGCCGGGGATGCCATCGCGGAGAACCTTGAGCAGTTCGGCTGTGAAGGGCGGTGAATCGGTTGCCGGCTGGCGCGACTGACGTCGAGTACGCCGGCGCAGAGGCAAGGGTGTAGGTACCGTTGATCTCGATGGCTGCGGTCACTGCCGACGAGACGGAACTCATCGCGGTCGTCGCATGCCCCGAGAAGCAGCAGTCGAGGATCAGGATCCGGTTCTTGGCCGGGCTCTCGGCCAAGGCCATTCGCAGCCACTCGACGGGAACGGCGGTATAGGTCACATGTTCCGGGTCGGTATCGGCCACCGCAAGGTGCAGGACTCCGTGTGAAGTAAGTAGCCCGTGGCCTGCGTAGTAGACAATCACGGTGTCATCGGCAGCATTGACGGCGAGCAATAGTCAAGACTTGTGGATGAGAAATCTTGATCAGGCGGCTGCGGCGTCGGAGGTGACGGGTTCGGTCGTGG
>NZ_MUYZ01000387.1:0-5313 GCF_003013775.1 Micromonospora sp. MH33 | reverse complement strand
GCCCGGCCGACCGCCCGGCGCCCGCGTCCCGCTCGACCCGCCCGGGCACCCGGCCCGCCTGACCGGTCCGCGGTGGCCGCCGCGCACCGCCCCGGCTCCCTCCACCAAACAGCTGTTCGGCCGCTCACGGCCGGCGCCGGCCGACGACCACCCCGGCGCCCTCCCACTTGTCGACGACCCTGGTGACCAGGAGTTTCTTCATGAGCACAGCTACACCCGTCGTCCGGGCCCGCTGGTGCGACATCGGCCGGATAGCCGATCTCGTCGCCGAGGCCCTCTCCCCCACCGCCCTCGCGGCCTGGCTCGTCCCTGACGCGCAACGACGCACCGCCGTGCTCGCCGCCGTGGCCCGGATCTGGACCGAACACGCGATGCTCTTCGGCGACGCGTTCCTGCTCCGGGACGGCACGGCGGCGACCGTGTGGTTCCACCGCTACCGGCCGATCCCGGCGCCGAACCGGTACGCCGACCGCCTCGCCGCGGCCGCCGGCCCGGACGAGGAACACTTCCTCCGGCTCGACGCGGCGCTCGCCGACCGGCGACCGGCGGAGGCGCACAACCACCTCGCGCTGCTGGCCGCGCCCGGCCCGGCGGCCGCCCGCCGCGCCGCCGCGGTGCTCGTCGGGGCACAGCGCTGGATGGACACCCTGAGCCTCCCGACGTACGCGGAAGCGTTCACCGAGACCGACCGGGACCTGTTCCGGCGGCACGGGTACGCCGACCGGGAGGCCATCGCGGGACCGGGCGACACCACCCCCCCCCCGATGTGGCGGCTCTCGCCGTTGTGGGCCGGCCGCTCCGGCAACGGCCGCTGGCCGGCCCGCCGGATCACCAGCCGGACCCGCAACGGCCGGGCCAGCGGGTGGGCGCTGCGCTGATCCGGCGCCGACGGCCGGGCCGGGGCGGCGTTCGGGCCGCCCCGGACCGGCCCAGCGGGGTCAGCGCAACGGCGGGTTGGCGTACCGGACCAGTTCGAGGGCCTGCTCGTCGAACCAGGCGCCGGCGGCCGGGTCGGCCGTGCCGCCGCGCGCCGGGTCGAGCCCGGTGCCGGTGCCCCGGTCGCACTGCCCGTCGGACTGGCCGGGCGTCTTCACCCAGAGGAACGCGTCGGCCAGCGGGTCACCGGTCGCGGTGGTGGGGCGTGCGCCCAGGCCCCGGTCCGGCGGGTTGCACCAGGTCTGCGGGTCCGGCCAGCCCGCGCCGGCCGGCGGGGTCCACGGGCCCTGCCCGTTGCGGCTGGTGTCCACCACGAAGTGGGCGAGCCGGTCGGCCGGCACGTCGCTGACGTTCTCGGCGTACCAGGCGTCGGTGCGGCCCCAGGTGCTGAAGTCGGCCGGGTCGGCCGGGTAGTACTGGCTGGCGCACCAGTCGAAGTGCCCGCGCGCCCACTCGGGACCCGCGGTGCCGTAGTGGACGCACTTGGAGATCCAGTTGCCGTACTTGAGCTGGCGCTCGGTGGTCTCGTAGTTGGAGACGTTGAGGAAGAAGCCGTCGGCCTTGGCGACGCCGGCCTTGACCAGCCGGTCGGCGGCGTCGCCGACGCCGAGCCAGGCGCTGTGCGTGCCGTCGAGGTAGACGCTGGTGCGGGGCAGCGCCGTCAGCCTGTCGACGGCGTGGTTGAGCATGGCGAACCGGTCGGCCGCGGCGGTCGCCGGGTCGGCCTCGGCCGGGCGACACCAGTCCTGGGTGCCGTTGATGGTGGTGTACCAGGGGATGATGCCGAGGCCGTCCGGCTCCAGGATGACGGCCACCTCGTGGCCGCCGATGCCCCGGGCGAAGGCGTCGATCCAGGCCTCGTACTCGGCCACGGAGGTGGCGCCGCCGGCCGAGTACTGCGCGCAGTCGCGGAACGGGATGTTGTAGGCCACGAGCACGGGCACGGTCTTCTTGGCGGCCGCACGGCGTACCTCGGCGTTGACGGTCCGGCCGACCTCGGCGGGGGAACCGCCGGTCACCCAGACCGCCTGGGGCGTGCGGATCATGGCACGCAGCCCGGCCGCCTGCTGGTACCGCCCGGCGGCGGTCTGCTCGGCGATCTGGGTCACCGCCCCGTGGTCCGGCCGGGGGGTGTAGAAGGTCACGCCGTCGCGGAGTTCCGCGCCGGCCGGTGCGGGCGAGAAGGGCACGGCCGCGGCGAGGGTCGCGGCGACGGCGGCGAGACCGGTGACGGCGCGCCGCCGGAAGGGAGTCAGGGCCACGTCATTGCTCCTGAGGGACGGGGGAACGGGCGATGGGAGCGTTCCCGCAGCTCGTCAGAGCCTGCCCGGAGCAGCCGCGACTGTCAATGTCTCCCGCCGGCCGCCGCACCGGACGCCAACCCGCGGGACGGCGGAAGCCTGTGCGGTCACCGCCGCTCCGCTAGCCTGCGAGCCGGGCAGGGACACGATTCGGCCGAGCAGTCGGAGGGTATCGGGTGCGGATGCTTCAGACCGGTGACAACGACGACGCCGACGGTGCCGCGACCCCGACCCCGGGGCGCAAGCGCCGGCGACACCGCCTGCTGATCTTCCTGGCGGTGCTCGCGCTGCTGGCCGGCTCGGGCCTGGTGGCCGGTGGCTACTACTTCGACAGCGTGCCGACCCCCACCGACCTCAAACTCCCGGAGTCGACCACCGTCTACTACGCCGACGGCCGCACGCCGATGGCGAAGCTGGGGGCCGAGAACCGGACCATCGTCCCGTACGACCAGATGAACGACTCGGCCAAGCAGGCCATCGTGGCGGCCGAGGACCGCACCTTCTGGACCAACAAGGGTGTGGACTTCAAGGGCGTGCTGCGGGCGGCCTGGGCGAACGTCACCGGTGGACAGCGGCAGGGCGCCTCCACCCTCACCCAGCAGTACGCGCGGGTCGCCGCCGACCTGCGCGGGGTCACCTACTCGCGGAAGCTGCGCGAGGCGGTCATCGCCTGGAAACTGGACGACAAGTACAGCAAGGAGGAGATCCTCGGCTTCTACCTGAACACCGTCCCGTTCGGGCGGGGCGCGTACGGGATCGAGGCGGCCGCGCAGACCTTCTTCGGCAAGACGGTGCGCCGGGACGCCCCGCCGCAGCAGCAGCTCACCCAGGCCGAGGCGATGGTGCTCTGCGCGATGGTGAAGCAGCCGGAGGCGGACCCGGCCGACCCCGAGGGCTCCCCCGGTTACGACCCGCGGCGCAACGCCACGGCGAAGCAGAACTCGATCGACCGCTGGAACTACATCCGCGACGGCATGGTGAAGCTCGGGTACCTCACCTCGGAGCAGGCGGCGAACCTGGCGTACCCGGACACGGTGCGGCCGATCGACCCCAACGCCGGCCGCTCCGGGCTGGACCGCCCGACCGGCCTGGTGGTCAACCACGTGCTCAGCGAACTGCGGCAGACCGAGCCGTTCCGCGGCCAGCCGGACGAGGTGATCCGGGACGGCGGCTACAAGATCGTCACCACCATCGACAAACGGGTGCAGGACGCCGCGGAGGCCGCCGCCGACATCCGCCGGGACACCGCCCCGGAGGCGGTCCGCGGCCAGCCGAAGAACTGGCAGGCCGCGCTGGTCGCGGTGGAGCCGGGCACCGGCCGGGTGCTCGGCTACTACGGCGGCGACAAGGGCTCCGGCGCCGACTACGCCGGCTGGTACTCCGACGAGAACGGCCAGGCCCGCGGGTTCGGCCAGCACCCGCCGGGCTCGTCGTTCAAGGTGTACGACCTGGCCGCCGCCGTGGAGAACAAGATCTCGGTGAAGCAGCGGTTCGACTCGCCGGACACCAAGGAGTTCCCCGAGTCGGGGCGGACAAAGGGCAGCCCGGCCGGCCCGATCCGCAACGCCGAGCACGCGCCCTGCCAGCCGAACTGCGCCCTCTGGGAGGCGACCGTCGCCTCGCTGAACGTCACCTACTTCGAGCTGACCGAGAAGCTCGGCACCGCCAAGGTCATCGACATGGCCAAGCGGGCCGGGGTCGAGTCGATGTGGGAGACCGTCAAGGGCAACCCCCAGCCGCAGCGGGTGGACCTGCGGGACAAGCCCGCCGACGAGGTGGCCGGGCGGTTCTCCACCGAGGTCGGCATCGGCCAGTACGGCATCAGCGTGCAGGACCACGCCAACGGGATGGCCACCTTCGCGGCCGGCGGCAAGCGCGCCGAGGCGCACTTCGTCCGGTCGGTGACCAAGGGCGACGAGAAGGTGTGGGGCGAGCAGCTCAAGCAGACCGACCTCGGTCTCGACCAGGAGGCGATCAACCAGCTCGACTGGACGCTGCGCCGGGTCAGGGCGGCCAAGCTGGACAACGACTGGGACTCCGCCGGCAAGACCGGCACCTGGCAGGCCGGGCAGAGCACCACCCAGAACGTGCACACCTGGATGGTCGGCTGGACCGGGGCGCTCGCCTCCGCCGTCTGGCTCGGCACCACCGACGGCAAGCCGCTCAGGACGAAGGACGGCAGCTACGAGGTCTACGGCTCCACCGGGCCCGGGCCGATCTGGCGGCAGTTCATGGAGAAGGCCACCGCGGCGTTGAAGCTCGACCCGGACAAGTACCGCTTCCAGGATCCGGCGTTCCCGGACGACGCCCCGGAGACGACCGCCCCGGCGCCGCCGCAGGCGACCTCCTCCCCGACCCGGTCCGTCCCGCCGACGCCGAGCCCCACCCCGTCGCGTCCGAGCCCCAGCCCGAGCGACCGGCCGACCTCGCTGCCGACCGTCTCCCCCTCGCTCACCCCGCTACCGACTTTGTCGCCGTCGAAGACCCGGCGACCCCGGTGACGACCCCGGGGTCGCCGCCGGCGGTGCGATGATCGACCGGTGCTGAACCCGACGATGGACGCGATCCGGTCGGCCTGGGCCGCGCTCGGCGGCGACCCGGCCGACGCCGCGGCGGTGCGGCCGACCGGTCCCGCCGGGGCGCTGCCGGCCCGGCTGCCGGTCACCGACCTGGCGGTGGCCTGCGTCGCCGCCGCCGGACTGGCCGCCCTGGAACTGGCCCGGGCGCGCGGGGCCGGGACGGACGGCCCGCTGACCGTCGACAGCCGCGCGGTGGCGGTCTCCTTCACCAGCGATCGGCATCTGCGGGTGGACGGGCAGGCGTTCAGCGGCTTCGCCCCGCTGTCCCGGTTCTGGCCGGCCGCCGACGGCTGGGTGCGTACCCACGCCAACTACCCGCACCACCGGCGGCGGCTGCTGGCCGCGCTCGACCTCGACCCGGCGCGCCCCGACGACGAGGCGCTGGTGGCGACGGTGGGCGAGCGGATCGGCGCCCGCCCGGCGGCCGAGGTCGAACAGCGGGTGACCGCGGCGGGCGGCCTCGCCGTCGCCGCCCGCACGCCGGACGGGTGGGACGC
>NZ_MUYZ01000386.1:0-5398 GCF_003013775.1 Micromonospora sp. MH33 | reverse complement strand
CCGGCCCCGGTGGACCTCACCGTCGCCCCGGCCGTGCCGGCCGCACTGCGGCTGGCCCTGCGCCCCGGCCCCCGGCAGGACTGGTTCACCCCCGCCGCGCTCGACCTGCTGCTGCGCACCGCGTACGCGATCAGCCCGGCCAGCAACCGGGTCGGCGCGCGACTGGCCGGCGCGGCCCTGCCCCGCGCGGTGACCGGCGAACTGCCCAGCGAGGGCCTCGTCCTCGGCGCGGTGCAGGTGCCGCCGGACGGCCAGCCGCTGATCTTCCTGGCCGACCACCCCACCACCGGCGGATACCCGGTCATCGGGGTGGTGGACGACGTGACCCCGCTCGCGCAGGCCCGCCCAGGGACTACGGTGACGTTCCATGGACCTCAACGCTGACCTCGGTGAGGGATTCGGCATCTGGCGGCTCGGCGACGACGAGGCGCTGCTGGGGCTGGTCACCTCCGCCAACGTCGCCTGCGGCTTCCACGGCGGCGACGCGTCCACCATGCACCGGGTCTGCGCGGCCGCCGCCCGCCGCGGGGTCGCCGTCGGCGCCCAGGTCGGCTACCGGGACCTCGCCGGCTTCGGCCGGCGGCACATCGCGTACGACTTCGCCGTGCTGCGCGACGAGACGGTCTATCAGCTCGGCGCGCTGGACGCGTTCTGCCGGCTGACCGGTACCCGGGTGCGCTACCTCAAGCCGCACGGCGCGCTCTACCACGCGGCCGCCTGCGACGAGGTCCAGGCCGCCGCGCTGGTCGCCGCGGTCAACGGGTACGACCACGAGCTGCCGGTGCTCTGCCCGCCCGGCTCGGTGCTCGCGCAGCTCGCCGTCGGCGCCGGCCTGCGGGTGGTCGCCGAGGGCTTCGCCGACCGGAACTACCTGCCCAACGGGCAGCTGGTGCCCCGGAGCGCCGCGAACGCGCTGGTCCGCGACCCCGACGAGGTGGCTGCCCGGGCGGTCCGGATGGCCACCGAGCGGACCGTGGTCGCCGTCGACGGCACCGTGGTGCCCTGCCCGGTGGAGTCGATCTGCCTGCACGGCGACACCCCGGGCGCGGTGCGTTGCGCCGAGCTGGTCCGGGCCGCGCTCATCGACGCCGGGGTCACCCCCACTCCGTTCGCCTGAGCGGCGGCCCGACCCGTCAGGCGTCCAAGCCGCGCAGCACCAGCGGCAGGCGGGTCACCCCGCCGGCCACCACCCGGACCGGCACGCCCCAGTCCTGCCGGGTCAGGTGGCAGGCGGCGTGCTCGACGTCGGCGTCGCAGGTGGCCGCCTGGGCGGTCACCTGGAGCACCCCCTGCGCCACGTCGCCGCTGAGCACCAGGCGGCGGGACAGGTCGGTGCTCGTCCCGGCCCCCTCGACCAGCAGTTCCGGCGGGGACGCCGAGACAACCACCCGGGTCGACGGCCCGTACGTCTCGTCCAGCTTCTGCCCGGGCGCGGGCGTGAAGATCACGTCGAGGGTCAGCTCGCCGGCCGCCACGTCGGTGGGCTTGCGCTCCAGCTTGTGCCGCGGGCCGTCCACGGTGTTCGCACCCGCCGCGGTCAGCGCGCCCGGGGCCAGCCGGGTCAGCCGGTGCGCGGCCGACTCGACCACCAGCACCTCGCCCTCGGTGGTGAGCACCAGGTCGGACGGCTCGGCCAGCCCGTCGGCCACCGTGGCGACCTGCTCGGTCTCCGGGTCGAAGCGGCGCACCGCGCCGTTGTAGGTGTCCGCGATCAGCACCGAGCCGTCCGGCAGCGCGCACACCCCGAGCGGGTGCTGGAGCAGCGCCCGGTCGGCCGGGCCGTCGACGTGGCCGAAGTCGAACAGGCCCTGCCCGACGGCGGTGCCCATCACGCCGTTCTCGACGTAGCGGATCGCGCTGGTCTCGCTGTCGGCGACCCAGAGCCGTGCGCCGTCGGCCGAGACGGAGAGGCCGGAGGGCTGGGCCATCCAGACGTCCGGCAGCGGGCCGTCGCGCAGCGCCTCGACGGTGGTTCCGGCGTACATGCCGGCGGTCCGCTTCGTCGGGTCGAACCACCAGAGCTGGTGGATGCCGGCCATGGCGACCACGACCCGGTCGTCGTACCAGGCCACGTCCCAGGGAGAGGAGAGGTCGACGGCGCGGGCGTCGTGCGCGTGGTCGTCGACCGTCGAGCGCCACTGCCGCCCGGTGCCGGCGACCGTCACCACCTCGCCGGTGTCCAGCTTCACGCCGCGCAGCAGGTGGTTGACGGTGTCCGCGACGACCAGGTCGTAGCCGGCCACCTCGGCCACGTGCGGGGG
Organism: Micromonospora sp. MH33; assembly: GCF_003013775.1. NCBI lineage: Bacteria > Bacillati > Actinomycetota > Actinomycetes > Micromonosporales > Micromonosporaceae > Micromonospora > Micromonospora sp. MH33. The sequence continues at coordinate 3,137 of NZ_MUYZ01000386.1, read as the reverse complement.
CAGCAGGCAGAGCCCCTGCGGCTCGGAGAAGGTGGCAGCCTCCGCCGGGCCGTCAACGTGGCCGCGGCTGCCGGAGCCGATCCGGCGGACCAGGGTCTCCCCGTCCGGGGCCAGCTCGACCAGTGAGTGCCGGGCCGAGTCCGAGACCAGCAGGTTGCCGCCGTCGAGCACCACGGCCTTGCCGGGGAAGCGCAGCGCCGTCTCCGGCTCGGCCGGCGGCACGTACGGGCCCTCGCCCCGGTGCAGGGTGCCCTTCGCCTCGTGGGTGGCGATCAGGTCGTCGATCAGCCGGGCCAGCCCCTCGGCGTGCCCCTCGCCGGCCATGGTGGCCACCACGTAGCCCTCGGGGTCGACCACCGAGAGGGTCGGCCAGGCCTTCGCCGCGTACTGCTGCCACATGTCCATCTCGGGGTCGTCGAGCACCGGGTGGTGCACGCCGTACCGCTCGACGGCGGCGGCGAGGGCCACCGGGTCCTTCTCGTGCTCGAACTTCGGCGAGTGCACCCCGATCACGACCAGGACGTCGCCGTACTTCTCCTCGAGCGGGCGCAGTTCGTCGAGCACGTGCAGGCAGTTGATGCAGCAGAAGGTCCAGAAGTCCAGCAAGACGATCTTGCCGCGGAGGTCGGCCAGGGTGACGTCCTTGCCGCCGGTGTTCAGCCAGCCCCGGCCGCGCAGCTCGGGTGCCCGTACTCGTGCGCTCATGTCCCCATCGTGCCGCACCGCGGGCGGCGGCCGGCCCGATGGGGCGGTGAAGAGCGGCACGGTGCCGCCGGCTACCCGGCGGACCGGCCCCGCCAGCGGGCCACCAGGTCGGCCTGCTGGGCCGGGGCGCCGGGGAGTGGGCCCTCCACGGGGTTGTGCAGGGCCTGGAGCAGCAGGGTCAGGTAGCGGTGCCGCAGCGCGGCGCCCCGGTCGGCGCCGGGCAGGTCGACCAGCATGACGGTCTCCAGCAGCAGCACGATGTCGGCCCCGCTGACGTCGTCGCGCAGGTCACCCGACCGGCGTACCCGGTCCAGGAGCGTGTCCGCCAGGCTGGTCGCCTGTTCGGCCATCCGGCGCAGCTCCGGCGTCGGGACGAAGGTGCCGGCCAGCCGCTGCGCGAGCGCCTGGCCGCCGCCCTCGACGACCCGGTGCAGGCAGGCCACGTAGGCGTCCCACGGCGGCGCGTCGGTGGAGAGCGCGGCCTCCAGGTCGGCGATGTAGCGGGCCAGGCCGTCGGCCGCGAGGGCGCGCAGCAGGTCCTGCTTGCTCGGGTAACGCCGGTAGAGGGCGCCGATGCCGACGCCGGCTCGGCCGGCCACCGTGGACACGGGCGCGTCGGGATCGGCCAGGAAGACCTCGCGGGCGGCGTCGAGGATGCGGGCGTCGTTGCGGGCCGCCTCGGCGCGGCGGCCGCTGAGCGGGCCGGAATCGGGTTCTGGCATGGGTCGACCATAACAGTGGAACGGATCGTTCCGTTCTGCTAGTCTGAAACGGAACGAAGCATTCCGTTCCACGAAAGGACCGGCCTCGTGAGCTTCCCCGTCCTCACCACCGCCCTCGACCTTCTCCGCCGCGCCGCCGAGGGGGTGCCGGCCGACCGGCTCGACGACCCGACCCCGTGCGACCGGTGGACCGTCGGGCAGGTGCTCATGCACGCCGCCGGCGACCAGCACGCGTGGGCGGCCTCCGTCGGCGCCGGCACGGTGCCGGCGTACAACCCGTTCGACCCGCCGCGCGGCCACGAGGACGGCGTCCAGAGCGTCGTCCGGAGCGCGATCGAGGCCGCTGCCGCGGCATGGGCGCGGGTCGACCCCGCCGCCGGACCGGTCGACACGCCGCTGCCGCCCGTGCCGACCATGGACCCGCAGCTCGCCGCCGCCACCTGCGCGCTGGACGCCGCGATCCACGCCTGGGACGTCGCGGTGGCCACCGGTCAGCCGGCGCCGCTCACCGCCGAGCTGGCCGGACAGCTCATGCCGGCGGCCCGGGCGACCGCCGAGCCGCTGCGCGGATTCGCGTACGCCGCCGCGCTGCCCGCCGGGCCCGGCGACGACCCGGTCGCCGCCCTGCTGGCCTACCTCGGCCGCGACCCCGACTGGCAGAAGTGACGACTGGCCCGAAGTGACGACGACGGCGGGGCCACGGATCACCGTGGCCCCGCCGTCGTGGGAGTTGCTACTGGCCGGCCGGCTTGAGGCAGAGCACCCGGTTGGCCCCGTCGCCGGGGAGGACCACCTGGGGCTGCGCCGGGTCGGCACACTTGTCCTTGCTGTCCACCCTCGACACCACCGTGAACGCGCCCTGCTCGCCGCAGGTGGCCGCCACCGCGGTCGCCCCGGACTGCTTGACGCAGGAGCCCACCGCCGGGTCGAAGCCCGCGGGCTTGTCGTCCCCACCGATCTTGCCGAGCAGGGTGAGCAGGCCGAGCGGCACGGCGAGGATGAGCACGGCGGCGATCAGCACCGCGGCCAGCACCCGGCCGTTGCGCACCTTCGGCGTGGGCGCCTCGGTCTTCGGCTCGGCCTCCGGCCGGAACGCCTCGAAGCGGCCCTGGTCCGGGTCGCCGCCCGGGCCCGCCTGCGGCCAGGCCGGCGGGGCCTGCTGGGGCGGCGGCGGGAACGCGGGCGGGAAGCCGCCCGGCTCGCCCATCGGCCCCGACCCCGGTACGCCGACCGAGGCGCGGCCGCCGGCCGGCCCGCCGGACGGGTCCCCGGGAGCGCCTCCCGGCCCTCCGAACGGGTCGTGGCGGCCGTTCGGCGGGCCGAACGGGTCCTGGTGCCCACCGGGGGCGCCGAACGGGTCACGCTGCCCGCCGGGGGGCCCGAACGGGTCGTGCGGCCCGTCGGGAGGCCCGAACGGGTCGTGCGGCCCGCCGGGGCGCTCGCCGTTGTGCGGGTGCACCCCGTTGACCGGCCGGTTGTTGCCGGGCGGGTCCACGAAGGACGGCACGCCGGGCGGGAACGGCGGCGGGGCGGCGGGCGATGACGGCGGGGCCGAGTGCACCGGGGGCGCGTCGGCGTACCCGTGCTGGCGGTCCGACTCGTCCGTCCGCGACTGCGGGCCCGGCTCGGGGAAGCCGTCCTGCCCGGGCGCCTCCTCCGGCTCCGGACGGGCGGGCCGGCCGTAGACCCGCGGCTGCGGGGCCGGCCCGC
>NZ_MUYZ01000385.1:0-5405 GCF_003013775.1 Micromonospora sp. MH33 | reverse complement strand
GGGCAGCGCCAGCTCGGCCGCCGCCCCGGCCACGGTGGCCACGGCCAGCACCGGGGTCCACCAGCCGGCGGACCCGACGGCGCGCCACAGGAGCCGGTCGGCCGGGGTCATGGCACCTCCACGGGCGCGGCCCCGGACCGGCGTGAGCCGGCCCGGGGCCAGGCGAACTGACCGTCAGTTGCAGGTGGTGATGCTCAGCGAACTGTCGCCGCAGAGCAGCAGGCTCGCCTGGCTGCCCCCGCCGTGGTTCTCGGTGGTCGGCAGTTCCATCGCCTGGAGGTCGAGCAGAGCCATGATCCTTCTCCTTCTGTCGTGACGGGTGTGTCGGTCGGGGTCGTCGCTGTCGACGGCCGGGTCACTTGCAGGTGGTGATGCTCAGCGAGCTGTCGCCGCAGAGCAGCAGGCTCGCCTGGCTGCCCCCGCCGGTACGCTCGGCGGCCGGCAGCTCCATCCCCTGGAGGTCGAGCAGGGCCATGTCGTGTTCACCTCCTTCGTGCGCGTCGGGTCGGACCGCCCCGGGGTGACCCGGGGAGCTGGTGGGGCCGGTCAGTCGCCGGCCGGTGGGGTGGGCCGGGCGGGCGTGGCGCCGGGCAGTGGCGTGAGGAACGGCAGCTGGCCGGGGCTCGCCGGCCGGGTCGCCGCGAGGGCGTTCAGCACGCCGGCGGTGCCGGTGGCCAGGTCCATGGAGAGCCGCAGCAACTGGTCGCCGGGGAAGGCGATCCCCGTCCGGTACGGCAGGGCGTGCCAGCTCAGCAGCCGGGCCTGCCGGCGAGCCGGTTCCAGCTCACCTCGCCCGGCCAGGTACGCCACGATCCCGGCGCGGCCGGCGAACAGCCCGGACTGGGCGTAGAACGGGAAGTCGGCGCAGCGGCGGATGGCCCCTGCCGCGCTGCGGAGGTCCTCGTCGCCGCGGTGGCGCAGGTACTGGTCGAGCACCAGGCCGATGCCCACGCTGCCCTCGGCGAGGTAGGGCATGGTCCGCCAGCCCTCGTTGACCTCCAGGTGGCCGGCGTCGCGCTGGACGCACCGGCGCAGGTCCTGCCGCAGCGCCGTCGCGGCGTGGTCGAGCAGGCTCTCGTCGTGGTCCAGTTCGTACATCCGCAGCAGCATCAGCGCCGTGCCGGCGCCACCCCGGAGCAATCCCGCGTACGGGTGGCGTCCACCGCTGACCTCGGCGACCGATTCCACGTCGCCGAGCCGACCGACGACCAGGTCCACCGCTCGCCGGGCGGCGTCGGCGTACCGCCGGTCGCCGGTACGCCCGGCGAAGTGGGCCAGGTTGAGCGCGACCCCGGACAGGCCGCCCATCAGGTCGTCGCCGAGTTCGGTCCACGGCTCGTCGAGGCAGCGCTCCAGCAGCCGCAGCGCCTCGGCGCGGTGCCCGAGCAGGTCCAGCACGTACGCGACCCCGTGCAGCCCGTCGTAGAAGCCGAGCCGGCTGCCCGACGCCGGTTCCCGGACCCGGTCGATCAACCAGCGCTCGTGATCGGGGTCGGTGCCGGCGCCACTGGTGTGCAGCGCCCAGAGCACCCCGGCCGCGCCGTGGGCCAGGTTGAGCCCGCCGTCGGCACCGGCGAACTGCCGGATGTCGCCGGGGAAGAGGCGGTCGTCGCGGTGCGGGGTGGCGCTCGCGCCGATCGCGGCGGCGAGCCGGTCCCGCAGTGCCGGCCAGTCGTCCGGGTCGATCCGTGCCCCGGCCGGGTGGCCGGGCGTTTGGCCGGTCCCGGTCGCGGTCTCGCCGAGGATCACGGCGACCGACTCGTCGAGCAGTTCGCGGGGGACGGGGAACTGTTCCGCCACCACCTCCGCCAGGTGGGCCGCCTTCTCGGGCGCCAGCCGGAGCATCGCGGTCAGCGGCAGGAAGAGGGCCAGCCGCAGGCAGGCCAGGGCGTACCGGTCGACGTCGAAGCCGGTCCGGTCGCGGGGCGCGGCGAAGGCCTGGTTGCGCAGGGCCGGCCGGCTGGCCGCCGCGGCGGGGGTCGCGACCTCGAAGTCGACGAGCGTGACGTCTCCGCCGGCGCCGACCATGATGTTGAACATGTGCAGGTCGCCGTAGACCACCCCGTGGGCGTGGATGGCGTCCACCGCCTCGGCGACCTGCCGGTGCAGGTCGAGGGCCCACCGGGTGTACGCCTTTCGGTCGGCGTCGAGGTGGACCAGCGGGTAGCGCTCCACCACCAGCTGGTTCAGCGGGCGGCCCTCGACGAACGTCAGCGCCAGGAACTCGTGCCCGCCGAAGCTGAACTCGTCGTGCACCCGCACCAGGTGCGGTACCCCGGCGAGCCGGCGCAGTGTCTCGGCCTCCCGGCGCAGTCGGCTCACCGCGTCCGCGCCGGTGGCGTCCAGCCCGGCGTGGGGGCGGGCCTCCTTCAGCACCACCCGGTCCCCGGTGCGGGTGTCGCGGGCCTCGTAGAGGCCGCCGCCGTTGGAGAAGTGGATGACCTTCTCGATCCGGTAGGGCAGGTCGGTGGTGGTCGCGGCGTTCCGGGCGGCCAGGTGCGGGGCGAGGAAGTCGGGCAGGGTGACCCAGTCGGGCACGTGGAAGACCGGGTCGCGCCGGTCGGGCACCAGGGTGCCGGTGGGGTCCTCGATCGCCGGCACCACCTGGCCCTCGCGGTTCAGGCAGTACCGGGCGGCGAAACCGCCGTAGCGCAGGTACACCGGGCCGTCGCCGTACCGCAGGTCGCTCAGGATGTACGGCCCGGTCTCGCCGTCGAGCAGCGCGGCCAGCTCCTTCGCGGTCAGCTCCAGCTCCGCGTCGTCGCGCGGGTAGACGGTGATGAACTTGCCGCTGGCGGCCCGGCGGGCGTACTTGCTGTTGCGCATGAGCAGCATCCGCGGACCGCGCAGGTGCTTGAACGGGATGCCCCGGGGCTGGCAGTAGTCCATCACCCGGGCCAGCACCCGCTCGGCGTTGTCCAGCCGGGCCGACACGTGGATCTTCCACCCCTGGGACGGGAGGGAACCGGCGACCGGACCGTGGATCAGCCAGTCGTCCTTGACCTCGCGCTCCCATCCGGGCGCCGGCGGGCGTTCCGCCGCGTAGCCGGAGGCGTCGACGTCGGAGCTGGCGAGCGAGTCGTAGAACAGCGGATCGACCGCGCAGTACGAGTCGTACCGTTCGTCCATGTCGTCTGCCTCCACCGGCTGATCGGTTGAGGTCAATCCTGCGGACGGTGGAGAGGGGAGCAAAGTGTGATGAGTCATGACCGGTCCGTGATTTTCGCGCCCCGAAGTCGTGACAACGGCGGAGTTTGAAATCGCGAATGCCGCGCCACCAGTACCGGCGTGTGCCGCCGGTACCGGGCCGAAGAGAGTGCGGACCCGCACCGGCTCGGCCGGTGCGGGTCCTCGGGTGTCGCGGGTCGGGGCCGGCGGTGGCCGGCCGCGTGGGCTCAGTAGACGGTCACGCCGTACGCGCTCGCCGCCTCGGTGACCGGCTGGTAGAAGGTGGTGCCGCCGGTGCGGCAGTCACCGCTGCCGCCGGAGGTGATGCCCAACGCCTTGGTGCCGTCGTAGAGCGGGCCGCCGGAGTCGCCCGGCTCGGCGCAGACGGTGGTCTGGATCATGCCCCTGACCGTGCCGCCGCCCTGGTAGCGGACGGTCACGTTCAACGCGGTCACCGTGCCGCTGTGGGTGCCGGTGGTCGAGCCGGTGCGCTTCACCGACTCACCCACGACGGCGTTCGCGGCCGAGTAGCCGCCCGGGTGGCTGAGTGAGGCGTTGTCGTAGCGGACCAGGGCGTAGTCGTTGCCGGGGAAGCTGGAGCTGATCGTCGGGCCGATCAGCGTCTTGAGCCCCGAGTCGGTGTACCAGGTCTTGGCCACGTTGCCGCAGTGCCCGGCGGTGAGGAAGTAGTAGACGTTCGACTTCACCACGTTGAAGCCGAGCGAGCAGCGGTAGCCGCCGCCGTAGATGGCGTTGCCGGCGGACAGCAGCGGGCGGAAGGTGCCCCGGGCCCGGTCGACCCGGATCGCGCCCGCCCCGGCGCCGGCGCTCTTCTTGACCGCGGCGACCTCGGCGGCGGAGACGCTGTCGTCGGCGGTCACCACCACACGGCCGGAGGCCGCGTCCACGCGCCAGGCGATGCCGTGCACGCCGGAGGCGGCGACGGCGGCGTCCACCCGGGCCAACTGGTCGGCGGTGAAGCTCGGCGCGGCGGCCGAGGCGGCGCCCGGAACGGCGAAGGCGCCGGCGGCCACCAGGCCGACCGTCGCGGCGAGCAGGGGGGTGAGTCGGCTTCGGCGGATTCTCACGGTCTTCTCCTCGGACGGTGAAGGCCGCCGGTTGCGTCGGCGTCCATGCCGTGCCGCCGGGTCGGTTCGGGGTGTGACCTCGGCGAACGCTGTAGCGGCGAGTATCCACCCGGGTCGATGCCGAGGCAAGGGGCCGGCGGCGCGTCGTCCGCTCCTGACTAGGGTGGGGCGGGGGAGGTGCGGCGATCATGGTGGAGCTGAGCGGCGACGCGCGGGCCGGACTGGAGGCGGTGGTGCCCGGCGGGGTGGCCACCCGGGCCGCGGACCGGCTCCGGCTGGCCCACGACGCGTCGCACTACCTGCTGCACCCGAGCGCCGTGGTGACCCCGGCCGACGCCGAACAGGTCGCCGCCCTGCTGCGGCACAGCCGCCACACCGGCACCCCGCTGACCTTCCGCTCCGGCGGCACCAGCCTCAGCGGCCAGGCGGTCACCGACCGGCTGCTGGTGGACACCCGGCGGCACTTCCGCGACCTCGACGTCCTCGACGAGGGCCGGCGGGTGCGGGTGCAGCCCGGGGTGGTGCTGCGGCAGGTCAACGCGCGGCTCGCCCCGTACGGCCGCAAGCTCGGCCCGGACCCGGCCAGCGAGTCCGCCTGCACGGTCGGCGGGGTGGTCGCCAACAACTCCAGCGGGATGACCTGCGGCACCGAGTTCAACACCTACCGCACCCTGGAGTCGCTGCTGCTGGTGCTGCCCAGCGGCACCGTGCTCGACACCGGCGCCCCGGACGCCGACGCCCGGCTGCGCGCCGCCGAGCCGGAGCTGCACGCCGGCCTGCTGCTACTGCGCGACCGGGTCCGCGGCAACCCCGACTCGGTGCGCCGGATCCGCGCCCAGTACGCCATGAAGAACACCATGGGGTACGGGGTGAACGCCTTCCTCGACCACGACGACCCCGCCGACCTGCTCACCCGGCTGGTGGTGGGCAGCGAGGGCACCCTCGCCTTCGTCGCGGCGGCGACCTTCCGCACCGTACCCGTGCACCGGCACGCCGCGACCGGCCTGCTGGTCTTCGACACCCTGGGCGCGGCGATGGCCGCCATGCCGGCGCTGGTGGCCGCCGCGCCGGCGGCGATCGAGCTGCTCGACGCGGCCGCCCTGCGGGTCGCGCAGCGGGACCCGCAGGCGGACGCCGCGCTGCGCGGCC
>NZ_MUYZ01000384.1:0-5421 GCF_003013775.1 Micromonospora sp. MH33 | reverse complement strand
GATCCGACGGATCGCCCCGACCGCGGACGCCGGATCCCGGCGGGCCTCGACCGCCAACCGAGTCGCACGCTCACGCAGCTCATCGTTGTACTTCTTCGGTGCGGGCATCGCTGGTGTTCCTCCCAGGTTTCGATGTCTCCATCAAACCCGGTGCGGAACAGTGGGCGCCGAGGCTCGGGCTCTGGGCCATGGGGGTATCAGGCTGGTAGCCCGAGCTGCTGGGGTTGCGGAAAGTACGGTGTCACGCGGGGTATCGGAGTTGGATGCCGGCGATGAACCGATGGGCAGAGCCCGCCGGTCGGGCGGGGGCCGCAAACGGCTCGTCGATCTTGCGCCGGGGTTGCGGACGGCGTTGCTGTCGTTGGTCCAGCCGGACGAGCGCGGTGACCCGACGTCGCCGCTGCGGTGGACGACGAAGTCGACCCGCAAGCTGGCCGAGGAGTTGACCCGGCAGGGCTGGCCGATTTCGGCGGACACGGTGGCTGACGTGCTGCGTGGGGAGGGCTTCAGTCTGCAGGCCAACGCCAAGACGATCGAGGGCAGGCGGCATCCGGACCGCGACGCGCAGTTCCGCTACCTGAATGAGCAGGTCAAGGACCACCAGGCCACCGGGGATCCTGTGGTCAGCGTGGACACCAAGAAGAAAGAACTCGTCGGGCTCTACAAGAACGGCGGACGGGAATGGCAGCCGGCCGGTGAGCCCGTCCAGGTCAAGACGCACGACTTCGTCGACCGGGAGGTCGGCAAGGCGATCCCGTACGGGATCTACGACGTCACCGCCGACACCGGCTGGGTCAACGTCGGCTGCGATCATGACACCGCCGCATTCGCGGTCGCCTCGATCCGCCGCTGGTGGTCCTCCCGCGGCGCAGGCGACTATCCGCATGCCCGCAGGCTGCTGATCACCGCCGACGCCGGCGGCTCCAACGGCTACCGCACCCGTGCGTGGAAGACCGAACTCGCGGCGCTGGCCGCCGAGACCGGCCTTGAGATCACCGTGTGTCACCTGCCGCCGGGAACCTCGAAATGGAACAAGATCGAGCACCGGCTGTTCTCCCACATCACGATGAACTGGCGCGGCAGACCGCTGACCAGCCACGACATCATCGTCCAGTCGATCGCGGCCACCACCAGCCGCGGCGGCCTGTCCGTGCACGCTGAACTCGACACAGGCACCTACCCGACCGGGATCCAGATCAGCGACGCGCAGATCACCGCGCTGCCGATGAGACGGCACCGCTTCCACGGCGACTGGAACTACACCCTGCACTCCCGCCACGAGCAGCCTTCGCCGCCACACGCCCGGCACAGCGAAGGCCACCCAAGCCGCGAACACGCCCAGGACAGGGCCCTGCTGTCCCACCCGGCACTGACCGGTATGCCCCGGCACCACCTCGACAAGCTAGCCGCCGAGCTGGCCGAATCCCAAGCCCGGCAGCGTGAACAGGACCGACGGGAACGCCGTGGCGCCGAACGCCGCCGAGCCGCCGGAGCGGGGCCACCGATCAAGCTCGCCGACGCCAACCGGGTCCTGGCCACCGTGCTCTACCTGCGCAAACTATGCACACAAGCCGTCCTGGCCGACCTGTTCAACGTTGACCGAAAAACGATCACCATCGCTGTCGCGCAGACTCGTCCACTCCTCGAGCAGCACGGACACGCCATCACGCCGTCAACGGCCCGGTTCCCCACACGAGCAGACCTCATCGCCTTTCTTGCCGACGAAGACAGCCCGCCCCCACAAGAGATCAAATCCGCGAGTTAATCATCTGCGAACCCTAAGTAGCCGAGATCAGTGCATCAGTGTCTGAGGGATGCGCGGCGTTGGGAAGCTTCGATGATTCGTTGCTCGCTTGTTGGAGGCGGCCGTCCGGCACGCACTCGGCGCGGCCGGTGCGGCCCGGCCCGTAGCGGCGGGTGAAGGGATAAATGGCTTGCCCAGGTGCCGGGCTGAAAGTTTGACTCTCGCCATGCCTTCCCCCTCACCGATCTTCGTTGCTGGTACGGGTCGTTCGGGAACGTCACGGATCGCCGACGTCATCGGCGAACATCCGCTGATCCATCGGATTCCCATGGAGACCAAGTTCCTCATCGACCCTGGTGGCCTGCGGGACCTGGCCGACGCGCTCACCGATCGATACGACCCCACCGTCGGTGAGGACGCCCTGCATCGGCTGAGCGACTTCCTCACCGTACGAGTGCCCGGCCGGCGCGACGATCGCGGCAAAACCGTCCCCGAGCTGGTCGGCGAGCGGCGCTACCGGGACGCGGTGCAACAGCTCTGGCCGCAGTTGATCGCCGACACATACGACGAACCTGCGCCCGCGGAAGGCTTCGGCAACGCTGACCGGCCTGCGGGGCCGTTCGGGCCGTCGAGCCGCCGGCGGGTGGTCCCCAGGTATTTCAGTGACCGGGGGGAACTGCTCGGAATCTTGCGGGGCCTGATCGACACTCTGTTCGGCGGAGCAGCCGCCGACGTGGGCAAGCCGACCTGGTGCGAGAAGACACCGTTCAACCTGCTGTGCATGGAGTTCCTCTGGGAACTGGTCCCCGAAGCGACCATCGTGCACATCAAGCGTCACCCGGTCTCAGTGCTCGCATCCCACCTGGCCCAGCCATGGGCGCCATCCACCGTCGATGGCGCGCTCGCCTACCTCAAACCGGTCTACCACCGATGGCTCACCTGGAAGAACACGGTCGACCTGACGGGCAGACGCTACATCGAGGTGAAAGCAGAGGATCTCGCAGCTGACTGGCCCGGACAGCGCAAGGCCCTGTTCGAACGGCTCGACGTCGGCGACTTCGACACCCCTTCAACGTTTCGGTCGCATAAGCTAACCAAGCGCAACAACCAATTCGACGACGAAACCCGCGAGTTCATCGAAGAAGCACTCGGCAATATCGTCCCGGCCATGGGATATGAGTGACGGTTCTGGCTCTCCACCTGGACGACGCCGCGCCGCCCCCTTCGAACGCCCGGTAAACGCTGCGTCAGCCGAACCGAATCGCAGACCACTCGTTCCCAAGTTTCCGGCTGTCTATTGAGCCCGCGCTATGGGCGGGTGCACGCTTCTGCCGCGATCAGCGCGGTGAGGTGTCGCAGATCAATCGACGGAGGGCAGCAGATGCTGCTGCGGATCACCTCGCCGGGCACCACAAGGGCTACCAGCCTCCCCGGACGGGGCCGAGGTCGTTCGTCCGGTAGGGCGCTCCACCTTGTCCCCGTCCGGGGAGGCTGGACGGTCTACGACCGCCCGACGAGGAGATCCTCTTCCACCGCTAAGCCCGTAGCCGCTCATAAGAAGCTGTAGGCCGGGCCACCCACGGGCCAGTAACCGTGGCGCGCAGCGGTCATGAGCGGGCACGAGCGGCGTTCGGCTCTGCCGCCGGCCGCGGGCGTTTCTGGCACCACGGCCCCTTGAGCACGCTCTTCCAAACTGCGGTCTTGTCGGCACGCCGCCTGGGTCGCGTAGTGTCCGACCAGTGACGCCCGCGCACCTAGCCGTTGAACACGAGGACCTGCCAAAGCTGCGAGAGCTCCTCGATGCCGGGGCCGACCTCGAAGATCCGGACGAGCAGGGTTTCACACTCTTGCTGCACGCGATCGACATCGAGAGGGACGGAGCCAACCAAACGGGCGAGCCCCTGCACGTCTCGATGACCGCGTTTCTGCTGGCGCGCGGGGCGGACCCGCTGCGGCGGGATTGCCTGGGCATGACGCCGCTCGACTTCGCGGAGACGACCGGGCACTGGCTCGCTGCGGAGTTGATCCGTGCGTGGACACGCCGCTGGTCACAAAGACCCGGGTGCGGGTGGGCCTCGCAGGATCTGGTTGAGCGCGACCCGCCCGGTGGAGAGCCGACGTTCCGGACAGGCGGGTGGTCCGCATCCAGTCCGCAAGAGGCCCATGGATGGCGGGGGAGCGGTGACAGATGTCGAGAGCTGTTTCCGCTGCTAGAGCAACATGTGCCCAGGTTGCCGGAGTCGACATTTTGATCTCATAATCCCGCGGTCGCCACGCCGACCCTTGACGACTGCCACTGAGACTCGGCTAGTAAGGCGCCCATCTTGTCCCGTCCGGGGGAGGCTGGACGGCCCACGACTGCGACGAGGAGATCCGCTCCACCGGTTCCGGCTGACCGTTTGTTGCCCAGCGCGAGCCATTCCGCCGTGCGTGACAGACAGACACTCCAGTCAAGAGGCAGATGGTAGTGCTGTCAGCACCGCATCGAGGAAGCCAGTTGAATTTGGAGAAATAGTCAAGACCTGTGGATCGTGTCAGGCGACTTGCTGATCACCTCCTGATTCGTCGGTTCGGTCGATCAAGTTGAACATCCGCGGGCGAAGACGTCCCCCGCGCCGTCCGTTGCTTCCCCGATGACGGATCTCGTTCCGGTGTCATGCCGAATGTTGTCTTCGTCGTGGCGGTGGGCGCCTCGGTGCCGGTCAGCCGCTGACATGGGCGGTGTTGTTGAGCCAGTGCTGGGCGAGGTCGGTGTCGCCGTCGACGCTGATGTTGGTGGCTTCGCGGTCGGTGAGAGGGAGCCGTCGGGTCAAGGTCAGCAGCAGCGATTGTGCCGGGCCTGTCGCCGTCACATCGGCCTGCTGGGTTCCGGGCTGCCACGTCGCCCCGTCAGGCCGCCGTTCGACGAACCAAGCGCCCGTGTCGTCCGTGGTGTCGATGGCCAGCCATTGCAGGGTCTGCCCGGTGCCCCGGATGGCGTGGGCGGACTCGGACCGTTGCATCTCCCACGTGGGGGAGGTGAGCATCGCGAGGTGGTTGCTGATGAGCGCGGCTGCGATGTCGGCGTCAATGTCGGCCGGTCGGCCCGCCGCGTTGGCTGCGTCAAAGCCGTGGACGACCGCCTCGTTGAGGACGCTGGACATCCAGAATCGCGCTCCGGACCGCTCGTCCCCCGCCGGGTTGAACACCGGCGCGTCGAGCGCGTCATCGGAGCACGCGTTCGCGGCCCGCTGCGCGGACTCCGACAGCCACGCCTGCCACTTGCGGGGGTCGGTGGGGAGTACGGCCATCTCCGTGGGCAGCTGTGTGGGGTCGGTGATGCGCCGCTCGATGATCTCCGCGACCCAGTACTGGGTCTGGCCCACGTGCTCGACCAACTCAGTGATGGTCCACTCCGGTGTTGTCGGCACGGCGGCGTCAGGTCCGGCCGTGGCGGCTGATTCCGCCAGACGTCGGGTGTGTTCGACGATCGCTCGCCGGGCGCGTTCCGCGTTCAGCTCGGTCATTGAGTTGTCCCTTTCCGTAGGTTCGTTGTGCTGTGACTGACTCGGCGTGCCGGTCGAACTCATCGGTGACCCGTGGACGGGGATGTCAGGCGACTAGGCCGTGTTTGGTAAGGGGTCGGCGGGTGGTGAGGTGCCGGCGTGGCGGTGATCGATAAAGGCTGAGGTCTCCGG
>NZ_MUYZ01000383.1:0-3456 GCF_003013775.1 Micromonospora sp. MH33 | reverse complement strand
GTTCCGTCGGCGCCAGGCATGGCCTGGTGTGGCATACCGTCGAGTTTTGTCTCGGGCTGGTGTCGCGCTTGTGGGTTGTGGGTTGGTCGTTTGTTGAGAATTGCACAGTGGACGCGAGCATCTTTGTGGTCAAGTTGTCAAGGGCGAACGGTGGATGCCTTGGCACCAGGAGCCGATGAAGGACGTGGGAGGCCGCGATAGGCCTGGGGGAGCTGTCAACCAAGCTGTGATCCCAGGGTGTCCGAATGGGGAAACCCGGCACCAGTCATGTGGTGTCACCCGCACCTGAACACATAGGGTGTGTGGGGGGAACGCGGGGAAGTGAAACATCTCAGTACCCGTAGGAAGAGAAAACAACAAGTGATTCCGTGAGTAGTGGCGAGCGAAAGCGGATGTAGGCTAAACCGGCTGCGTGTGATACCTGTCAGGGGTTGCGTGGTCGGGGTTGTGGGACCCTGCTACACGAGCTGACACTCGTGTGAGAAGTTACAAAGTCAGTGGCTAGTCGAACAGTCTGGAAAGGCTGACCGTAGACGGTGAGAGTCCGGTAGGCGAAAGTTGCTGACCTTCTGTGGGTGTTCCCGAGTAGCGGCGGACCCCTGAAATCTGCCGTGAATCTGCCAGGACCACCTGGTAAGCCTAAATACTTCCTGGTGACCGATAGCGGACGAGTACCGTGAGGGAATGGTGAAAAGTACCCCGGGAGGGGAGTGAAATAGTACCTGAAACCGTTCGCCTACAATCCGTCGGAGCCTTGCGGGGTGACGGCGTGCCTTTTGAAGAATGAGCCTGCGAGTTAGTGGCATGTGGCGAGGTTAACCCGTGTGGGGGAGCCGTAGCGAAAGCGAGTCTGAATAGGGCGCTTTTAGTCGCATGCTCTAGACCCGAAGCGGAGTGATCTAGCCATGGGCAGGCTGAAGCGCGGGTAAGACCGCGTGGAGGGCCGAACCCACCAACGTTGAAAAGTTGGGGGATGACCTGTGGTTAGGGGTGAAAGGCCAATCAAACTCCGTGATAGCTGGTTCTCCCCGAAATGCATTTAGGTGCAGCGTCGCGTGTTTCTTGCCGGAGGTAGAGCACTGGATGGTCTAGGGGGCCCACAAGCTTACCGAAATCAGCCAAACTCCGAATGCCGGTAAGTGAGAGCGCGGCAGTGAGACTGCGGGGGATAAGCTTCGTAGTCGAGAGGGAAACAGCCCAGATCACCAGCTAAGGCCCCTAAGCGTGTGCTAAGTGGAAAAGGATGTGGGGTCGCATAGACAACCAGGAGGTTGGCTTAGAAGCAGCCACCCTTTAAAGAGTGCGTAATAGCTCACTGGTCAAGTGGTTCCGCGCCGACAATGTAGCGGGGCTCAAGCACACCGCCGAAGCTGTGGCATTCACATTTTAACCTCGCTTGGACTTGATTCCTTGTGCAGGTGTGTGGATGGGTAGGGGAGCGTCGTGCCGCGATTGAAGCAACGGGGTGACCTAGTTGTGGACGCGGCACGAGTGAGAATGCAGGCATGAGTAGCGAAAGAAGGGTGAGAAACCCTTCCGCCGGATGACCAAGGGTTCCAGGGCCAGGCTAATCCGCCCTGGGTGAGTCGGGACCTAAGGCGAGGCCGAGAGGCGTAGTCGATGGACAACGGGTTGATATTCCCGTACCCGCGAAAGAGCGACCCTGACGAACCTCGTTGTGCTAACCACCCAAACCATCCAAGGTCTTCGGACTGCGGGTGGGGAGCGTGGGAACCTGGCGGGTAGTAGTCAAGCGATGGGGTGACGCAGGAAGGTAGCTGAGCCCGGCCGGTGGTTGTGCCGGGGTAAGCGTGTAGGCCGTGTCGTAGGCAAATCCGCGGCGCATATAGGCTGAGACGTGATGCCGAGCCGATTCAGGTGAAGTCAGTGATCCTATGCTGCCGAGAAAAGCCTCTAGCGAGTTCTTAGCGGCCCGTACCCCAAACCGACACAGGTGGTCAGGTAGAGAATACCGAGGCGATCGGGCGAACTGTGGTTAAGGAACTCGGCAAATTGCCCCCGTAACTTAGGGAGAAGGGGGGCCGGAGACGTGAAGCCCCGCGCGGGTGGAGCGTTGTATGGCCGCAGAGAGCAGGGGGAAGCGACTGTTTACTAAAAACACAGGTCCATGCGAAGAAGTAATTCGATGTATATGGACTGACGCCTGCCCGGTGCTGGAACGTTAAGGGGACCTGTTAGCTCTCACGAGCGAAGCGGAGAACTTAAGCGCCAGTAAACGGCGGTGGTAACTATAACCATCCTAAGGTAGCGAAATTCCTTGTCGGGTAAGTTCCGACCTGCACGAATGGCGTAACGACTTCCCCACTGTCTCAACCACAGGCCCGGCGAAATTGCATTACGAGTAAAGATGCTCGTTACGCGCGGCAGGACGGAAAGACCCCGGGACCTTTACTATAGCTTGACATTGGTACTTGAGTTAGCTTGTGTAGGATAGGTGGGAGCCGGTGAACCATCAACGCCAGTTGGTGGGGAGGCAATCTTGAAATACCACTCTGGTTGATTTGGGTATCTAACTTCGGACCGTTATCCGGTTCAGGGACAGTGTCTGGTGGGTAGTTTAACTGGGGCGGTTGCCTCCTAAAGGGTAACGGAGGCGCCCAAAGGTTCCCTCAGCCTGGTTGGCAATCAGGTGTTGAGTGCAAGTGCACAAGGGAGCTTGACTGTGAGACTGACAGGTCGAGCAGGGACGAAAGTCGGGACTAGTGATCCGGCACTGGCATGTGGAAGCGGTGTCGCTCAACGGATAAAAGGTACCCCGGGGATAACAGGCTGATCTTCCCCAAGAGTCCATATCGACGGGATGGTTTGGCACCTCGATGTCGGCTCGTCGCATCCTGGGGCTGTAGCAGGTCCCAAGGGTTGGGCTGTTCGCCCATTAAAGCGGTACGCGAGCTGGGTTTAGAACGTCGTGAGACAGTTCGGTCCCTATCCGCCGTGCGCGTAGGATACTTGAGAAGGGCTGTCCCTAGTACGAGAGGACCGGGACGGACGAACCTCTGGTGTGCCAGTTGTCCCGCCAGGGGCACGGCTGGTTAGCTACGTTCGGAAGGGATAACCGCTGAAAGCATCTAAGCGGGAAGCTCGCTTCAAGATGAGGTATCCCACCCACATTTGTGGGGTAAGGCCCCCAGCTAGACGACTGGGTTGATAGGCCGGAAATGTAAGCCCGGTAACGGGTTCAGTTGACCGGTACTAATAGGCCGAGGACTTGACTACTAAGCTGCTACGCGTCCACTGTGCAACTCTAGACAAACGAACAACACCCAGCATTTGTGTTGGTTGAGTTGTTTGATATGTCGATAGAGTTACGGCGGTCATGGCGGAGGGGAAACGCCCGGTAACATTCCGAACCCGGAAGCTAAGCCCTCCAGCGCCGATGGTACTGCACTCGGGAGGGTGTGGGAGAGTAGGACACCGCCGGACAATCTTCCAGTC
>NZ_MUYZ01000382.1:0-5446 GCF_003013775.1 Micromonospora sp. MH33 | reverse complement strand
CGGGCGCCTTCCGCACCCCGCTCGGCCTGCACTACCTGGCCGCCCGGGCCCGGCACCACCTGGCGCTCGGCCGGGCCCACGCGGCCACCGCCGACCTGCGCCGCTGCGGCGAGCTGATGCGCGCCTGGGGCGCCGACGTGGCCGGGCTGGTGCCGTGGCGGCTGGAGCTGGCCCGGGTGCAGTTCGCGGTGGGCAACAAGGCGCACGCCACCCAACTGCTCCAGGAGCAGCTGCGCGTGCCGTACGGGGTGGACGAGCGGACCCGCGGCCGGACGCTGCGGTTGCTCGCCACCACCGCCGCCCCCGACCACCGGCGCAAGCTGCTCTCCGAGGCGGTCAACCTGCTGCAGGGCTGCGGCGACCGGCTGGAGCTGGTCCGGGCGCTCGGCGACACCGGCCAGACGCTGCAACGGGCGGGCGACTCGGCACAGGCCCGGCTGCTGGTGCGCAGGGCGTACCAGCTGGCCCAGGACTGCGGGGCGTCGGTGCTCGCCCAGCGGTTGGTGCGGCGGGACACGGGCGGGCTGCCGGCCGCACCGCCGGTCGAACCGGTGGAGCCGGAGGACGGGCTGAGCGAGGCCGAGCGGCGGGTGGCCGCGCTGGCCGCGCAGGGGCACACGAACCGGCAGATCTCCAGCAAGCTGTTCATCACGGTGAGCACCGTGGAGCAGCACCTCACCCGGGTCTATCGCAAGCTGGACGTCAAGCGCCGCACCGACCTGCCCGCCCGGCTGGTCGCGTACGCGGAGCCCCTTCCGGAGGAGCTGCAGAGCGCGGCGTCCTGAGTGGCCGGACCGGGGGCGGCGCATGGCGCCGCCCCCGGTCCGTGGGCTCAGCTCGCGGCCTTGGCGAAGGTACGGCCAGCCGCCCTCTCGTCGCACAGCCGCAGCACCAGGTCCGCGGCCGCGGTCACGCCGCCGGCCCGGCGCAGGCACCCCCGCCACAGCTCGGCGCGCTCGCGGAAGGTCGGCTCGGTCAGCAGCCGGCGCAGCTTGCCGGTGACGTCGTCGACGTCGAGCGGGTCCTCGTGCTCGACGGCCAGCGCCACCCCCGCGTCGACCACCCGGACCGCGCCGTCGTGGCAGTCGAACCAGAACGGCATCACCAGCTGCGGCACCCCGAACCAGGCCGCCTCGTGGATGGCGTTGGCGGCGGCGTGGTTGAAGAACGCCCGCACGTGCGGGTGGGCCAGCACCTCGACCTGCGAGGGCAGCCACGACTCGACCCGCAGGTTGGCCGGCAGCTCGTCGGCCGGCGGCAGGAACCGGTGCCGGTCGGCGGGCAGCTTCCACAGCACGTGGTGCTCCGGCGCGAGCCGGGCGGCCACCTCGACCAGGGCGGCCACCTGGGCCGCCGACGGGCGCATGATGGTGCCGAATCCGACGTAGACCACCGAGTCGTGGGCGTCGAGCCAGGCGCGCAGCTCGGCGCCCTCGGGGCTCGGGACGATCTCGCGGGGCACCATCGAGCCGACCATGCGCAGCGTCGCCGGGGCGGTGTCGAACGGGTACTCCAGCCCGAACACCGTGTACGCGAGCAGCGCCTCCGCGGCCTCGGCGTACTGCGTCGGGCGCAGTTCGGTGTTGCTGATCCCAGCGGCCCGGCGCCGCTCGGCGGCCGCGGTGCCGCGAGCCAGCCGCTCCGGCTCGGTCAGCGCCGCCACCAGCGCCGCCCGGAAGCGGGCGTTGGCCGCCCGCTGGCTGGCGTTCATGGCCAGCGGCAGCCCGGACAACGGCATCGGGTACGCCGGCGGCAGGCTGTCCTGCAGGAAGTTCGACGGCGGCACCGAGACGCTGATGACGAACGGGACGCCCCGGGCGGTCATCGCGTCCAGTCCGAACGAGGCAAACGAGTCCACCACCGCCAGCACCGGCCGCTCCCCGTCGACCACGGCGAGGCAGCGCTCGTAGAGCTGGTGCAGGTAGTCGTAGTCCGCCGAGGTGTCCACGTAGCTGGCGAAGTTCTCCACCCGCGAGCCGGCCGACATGCGCCGGTGCGTCTCGTCGTCCCAGTGCTCGGGGCGGACCTCCAGGCGGGGCGGCCCGAGCGGGACGAACCGCAGGTCGCCGTCGCCGGGGAGCGCCTCGATGTCGGCCCGCCGCTCGTCGGTGCAGGCGAACCGGACCGGCCGGCCGCCCCGGCGCTTCAACTCGCCGGCCAGGGTCAGCAGCGGGTTGAACAGCCCGGCGCTGCCGGAGCTGACGAGCAGCAGCGGTGCCTCGTCGACGGTCATCGCGCCCGGGCCCCTAGTCCATCGCGCGGCGCAGGAAGCCGCGGATGCCGAGGGCGGTGAACAGCACGAACACCCCGGCGAGCACGAGCAGGTCCAGCCAGAGCGGCACCGACTCGACGCCCGGCGGGGCGACCAGCGAACGGGTCGCCTCGCTCACGTAGGTTAGCGGGTTGATCGCGCAGATCACCTGGAACCAGGGCAGGGAGTCCAGCGCCCGCAGCGGGAACTGGGTGGCGCCGGTGAACATCAGCGGAGTCATGGTCACCGTGAACAGGATCTGGATGCGGTGCGGCGGGACGAGGGTGCCGAAGGTCAGGCCCATGGCCGCGCCGACCAGCGCACCGACCGCCAGCACGCCGACCACCGGCAGCAGGGTCGACAGCGGCCAGGTGACGCCCAGGATCAGCATGCCGACCGGGATCAGCACCAGGCCGGCGATCAGGCCGCGGACCGCCCCGAAGACGATCTTCTCGAAGGCGACCAGCGGGATGGCCATCGGCGACAGCAGCCGGTCCTCGATCTCCCGGGTGAACGAGAAGTCCATCACCATCGGCAGGGCGGTGTTCTCCAGGCCGATCAGGAACGCGTTGAGCGCGATCACGCCGGGCAGCAGCACGTTGGCGAAGTCGTCGCTGGCGTACCCGAGGTCCTTGAGCACCTTGCCGAAGATCAGCAGCATGAACAGCGGCTGGAGGAAGACCTGGGCCAGGAACGCGCCCAGCTCCCGGCTCGTGACGAAGAGGTCGCGCCAGAGCACCGCCCGGAAGCTGGCGAGCTGGTCCCGGGCTCGTACCGGCGGGGGCGGGACGACGGCCGGCGCGGCCGGTGCGGCGGGGGCGGTGACGCTCACCGAAGTTCCCTTCCGGTCAGGTGGATGAAGACGTCCTCCAGGCTGGGCTGGCCGACGCTGAGGTCGCGTACCTCGCAGCCGAGGTCGGTGAGGATCTTCAACGCCATCGGTACGGCGTTGGCCGGCGCGCCGGCGGTGTAGACCCGGAAGGACAGCGGCGCGTCCGGGTCCGCGGGCGGTTCCGGCATGGGAGGCATCCCCGGGAACATCGGCATCTCGGCCGGCCCGCCGGCGCGCAGCCGCTCCACCCGCTCGACGTCGGGTACGGCGGCCAGCGCGGCCTGCACCTCCTCGGCGGGGGCGCCGGCGGCCACGACCAGGGTCAGGGTGCTGCTGCCCGGCAGGGTCCGGGTCAGCGCGGCCGGGGAGTCCAGGGTGAGCAGCTTGCCGTGGTCGACGATGCCGACCCGGTCGCAGAGCTTCTCCGCCTCCTCCATGTCGTGCGTGGTCACCACGACCGTGACCCCGGCACGCCTCAGCTCGGCGATCCGGTCGTGCACGAACAGCCGGGACTGCGGGTCCAGGCCGCTCGACGGCTCGTCGAGGAAGAGCACCCGGGGCGCGTGCATCAGCGCCCGGGCGATCATGGCGCGCTGCGCCAGGCCGCCGGAGAGGAAGTCGGTGCGGGCGTTCGCGAAGTCCTTGAGCCCCATCTGCTCCAGCAGCTCGTCGGCCCGCCGGACCCGCTGCGCCCGGGACACCCGGTGGTAGGCGGAGTGGAACAGCAGGTTCTGCCGGACGGTGAGCGCCCGGTCCAGGTTGACCCGCTGCGGCACCACCGCCAGCAGCTGCCGGGCCACGGCCGGCGCCCGCGCCACGTCCGCGCCGCACACCACGGCGCGGCCGGAGGTGGCGCGTACCCGGGTCGTCAGCACCCCGATCGTCGTGGTCTTGCCGGCGCCGTTCGGCCCGAGCAGACCGAAGACCTCGCCGGCGGCCACGGAGAAGCTCAGTCCCTCCACCGCCGGCGGCATGTCGGGCCGGTACCGCTTGACCAGCCCATCGACCACCACTGCCTCGTCCACGTCGTCATGCTCCCGTCCTCGTCCCGGAATGGGACAGTTGTCGTCGCTGCGATAGGGGGCGCTAGGGGCAGGCCAGGGGCGGGCACGCCGCCGGCCTCACAGCCCCCGCGCGGTCAGCCATTCGTCCACGGTGGCCGCGAGTTCCGGGCCACGCTCGCCGACCATGGTGAAGTGGTCGCCGGCCGCGTCCCGCGCCTCGTGCGGGTACGGCCACACCGACCGCCAGCCGTCCGGTTCCCCGGTCCACTCCCCCAGCGGCTCGCTGGCCCGGACCAGCAGCGTCGCGGACTCCATCGGCGCGGGCCGCCAGTCCAGGAACAGGGGCAGGTAGCCGGCCCACGCGGTGGCCCGGTGGTCGTCCATCGGGGTGTACGCGCTGTCCCGCTCGACCATCCCGTCGAGCAGCTGCGCGGTCCAGCCGCCGAGCACCTCGCTGCCGGGCGGGTAGGTGTCCATGAGCACCACGGCGGCCGGCGGCCGGCCCTGCCGCTCCAGCTCGCGCGCGAGCACGTTGGCCACCATGGCGCCGCCGGAGTGGCCGGCCAGCACGAACCGGCCGGCGCCGACGGTGCGCAGCACGGTGTCGGCGTGCACCCGCAGCAGCGCGTCGAGGTCCGCGGGCAGCTCCTCGCCGGCCCCGAAGCCGGGGTTGGGCAGCGCCCACACGTCCCGCCGGCCGCGCAGCCCGGCGGCGAGGCGGGCGTACTCGTGCGGGCCGGAGAGCAAGGACATGGTGCAGCAGCACACCACCGGGGCGCCCGGTCCGTCGGCCAGGCGCAGGATGCCGGCCGGGCGGGTGAGCTGCGCCGGCTCGGTGAAGCTCGGGCGGAACTGGGCGAGCTTCACCAGCAGCTCGGCGTACCCGGCGGCGTCGGCGCGCGCCTTCGGTTCGCGGAACAGCCCGCCGAGGATGCCGCCCCCGCCCTCCGGGGCGCCCGCCGCCGCCGGGACGGCCCCGGCCTCCGCGCCGAGGAGGTGGCCGAGCAGGTGCCCGGCCAGCGCGATCGGGGTGGGGTGGTCGAAGAGCAGGGTGGCGGACAGCTCCGCCCCGGTCTCCTGGCGCAGGGCGTCCCGCAGTTCCAGCGCGGTGAGCGAGTCGAAGCCCAGCTCCAGGAAGTCCCGGTCGGGTTCGACGGCGCCCGGTCCGGCATGCCCCAGGACGGTGGCCGCGTGCGCCCGGACCAGGTCCAGCAGGATCCGCTGCCGGTCCCCGGCGGGTACGCCGGCCAGCCGGTCGCGCAGCGCGCGGGCCGGGTCGGTCACCGGGCCGCGGTCCTCGGCGACCCCGTCGAGGACCGCCGCGGCGTCGGGCACGCCGCGCAGCAGCGGGGCGGGCCG
>NZ_MUYZ01000381.1:0-5447 GCF_003013775.1 Micromonospora sp. MH33 | reverse complement strand
GCCGAGCACGCCGGGGGTGTCCGGTGCGGTTTGAGCCGGTCTCCCACGACCCGCGCGGCCAGCAGCCCGGCGCCACCTCGACGGTGCCCCCGCTGGTCCCGCCGAACGCGCGGCACCACCTGCCCCCACCGCCCGCCGTGCCGGTCGCGCCGCCACCCCCGCCGCCCCGCCCCCGGGTCGACTTCGCGGTGGTCCGCGAGCTGCGCCGGGAACTCAGCGAACGGCTCACCCTCTGGCAACGCGGCCGGGAGTTCGACGCGGACGCCGAGGACGTCGAGCGGGCCCGGCTGGCCGTCGCGGTGGTCTCCGCGTACGCGGACTCGGTGCGCCGGGCCGGCACGCCGATGGCCGCCGACGAGGAGCGGCTGCTGCTCGACCAGGTGACCGCCGAGCTGGTCGGCCTGGGGCGGCTCCAGACGCTGCTGGTCGACGACACCATCGAGGAGGTGCACATCCTCGGCTGCGACCAGGTGCGCATCACCCGGCACGGCGGCGGCGTGGACTGGGCGGAGCCGATCGCCGACAGCGACGACGAGCTGGTGGAGATCCTCCAGGCGGCGGCCCGCCGGGCCGGGGCGACCGAGCGGTCGCTCTCCACCTCCAAGCCGACGCTCGACCTGCAACTGCCCGACGGAAGCCGGCTCGCCGCGGTCTTCCTGGTCAGCCACCGCCCGTACGCGGTGATCCGCAAGCACAACACGCTGGCGGTGAGCCTGGAGGACATCGCCGGTGGCCGGCCCGACCTGGACGAGATGATCGACCCGCTGCTGCGCGACTTCCTCCGCGCGTCCATGCGGGCCGGGCTGAACATCATGGTCGCCGGGCTGGCCGGGGCCGGGAAGACCACGGTCATCCGCGCGCTGATGGACGAGATCCCGGCCGACGAGCCGTACGTGCTGCTGGAGGAGAGCCGGGAACTGCTGCCGACCCGCCGCGGGCACAAGCACCGGGCGGTGATGAGCTTCGAGTCCCGGGAGGGCCACGGCGAGCGCGGGCTGGACGGCCGGCCGGCCGGTGAGGTCAGCATCGCCGACCTCATCCCGGTGTCGCTGCGGATGGGCGTGCTGCGGATCATCGTCGGCGAGGTGCGGTCCCGGGAGATCGTGCCGATGCTCCAGGCGATGACCACCAGCCGCGGGTCGATGTGCACCATCCACGCGCGTACCCCGGCCGGGGTGGGCGAGCGGATCATCGAGCTGGCGCTGGCCCACGGCCGGGAGATGACGGTCGACCAGGCCCGCCGGATGGCGGGCAACGCGCTGGACCTGATCGTCTACGTCACGGTCGAGGACGAGACCGCGATCGGCGGCCGCAAGCACCGCTTCGTGTCGCACGTCGAGGAGGTCATCGGCGTCGGCGAGGGCAACCGGATCACCACCACCAGCGTGTTCGGCCCGGGACCGGACGGCCGGGCGGTGCCCCGCCACCTCCCCGAGCGGATCCGCGACCAACTGCTCCGGGTCGGCTACGACGCCCGGCTGCTGACCCGGTTCATCGAGGCCGGCACGGGCGCGTGGCGGCGGCCCCGGCACACCCGGCTCGGGCGGCGACCGTGAGCGCGAGGAGTGAGCCGGTCCTGCGAGCCCCGCAGTCGCGAACGAAGGCAGCCTCCGTGAGCGCGAGGAGTGAGCCGGTCCTGCGAGCCCCGCAGTCGCGAACGAAGGCAGGTTCCGCATGACGACGATCGAGCTGATCGCGCTGGTCTCCGGGGCGGCGTGCGTGGCCGGGCTGGTGCTGGCGGTGGTCGCGCTGGTCGGCACCCGCCGGCCGCCCCGGTCGACGGCGGGCGCCGGGCCAGGGCTGAGCCGGGTGTGGACCGGTTCCGGGGCCAGCCGGCGGGAGCAGCACCGCTACCAGTTGCTGCTCGGCGCGGCCGTGGTGGTCGGCGCACTGGCCTTCCTGCTCACCGGGCTGCCGGTGGTCGGCCTGCTGGTGGCTCTCGCGGTGCCCGGCGTGCCGTGGCTCTTCGCGGTGGGCCGGGCCGAGCAGCGGGCCATCGCCCGGATCGAGGCGGTCGGCGAGTGGACCCGGCGGCTCAAGGACATCTCCGGCACTGGGCAGGGCCTCCAGCAGGCCATCATCGGCACCGTCGCCACCGCGCCGGAGGAGATCCAGGAGGAGGTACGCACCCTGGCGGCCCGCCTCCAGGCCGGCTGGCTCGCGAGGTCCGCCCTGCTCGCCTTCGCCGACGAGATCGCCGACCCGGTCTGCGACCAGGTGGTGGCGGCGCTGATCCTGCACCTCACCGACCGGGGCGAGCGCCTCGGCGACGTGCTCGGCTCGATCGCCACCGCCGCCTCGGCCGAGGTGGCCACCCGGCGCGAGGTCGAGGCGAAGCGGACGCAGCCCCGGTTCGCGGTCCGCTTCCTCACCGGGATGACCCTGGCCACGCTCGCGTACGGGCTGGTCAACAGCGACTACGTCCGGCCGTACGGGACGGTCTTCGGGCAGCTCGTGATGGCGGTGCTCGGCGCGGCCTTCGTCGGGCTGCTGGTCTGGGTGCGGTCGATGAGCCAGCCGCCCCGCCCGGCGCGCTTCCTGCCGGCGCCGGACCCGGAGGAGGCGATCGCATGATGGTGAACTGGCAGCTGGCCGTGGCGGTGCTGGGCGGGGCGGCCGTCGGGCTGGGCCTGTTCCTGGTGGTCCGCGAGGCCCTGCCGGCCACCCCGGCGCTCGGCCCGGCGCTGCGCCGGCTGCACCAACCGCCCGGTCAGGCCCCGGTGGCCGGGAGCGGGCCGGACTGGCTCGGCGGCGTCTCCCGCTGGCTGCGCCCGCCGCACCGGCAGCTCGCCCTGCTCGACCGGACCCCCGAGCAGTACGCCCTGTCGGTGCTGCTCTCCGCGCTGGTCGGGTTCGCCACGCCGGCGGTCGCCTCGGCCGTGCTCTTCCTGGGCGGGGTGGCGCTGCCGCTGGCCGTACCGGTGGTGGGGAGCCTGGGGTTGGCGCTGGTCGCCGGCCTGCTCGCGCACCGGGCGGTGCTGGCCCGGGCGGACGCCGCGCGGGACGAGTTCCGCCAGGCGGTCTGCACCTACCTGGACCTGGTGGCGTTGCAGCTCTCCGCGGCGCACGGCCCGGTGCAGTCGCTGGAGCGCGCGGCGGCGGTCTGCGACGGCTGGGTCTTCGACCGGATCCGGGAGGCGCTACGGATCGCCCAGCTCCAGATGCACTCACCCTGGGACGAGCTCCAGGAGCTGGCCGAGCGGATCGGCATCCCGGAGCTGGGCGACATGGGAGCCATCATGCGCTCCTCCGGCAGCGAGGGCGCCCAGGTGCACGAGACCCTGCGCAGCCGCGCCGACTCGCTGCGCGACCAGATCCGCACCGACAACCTGGCCCGGGCCGAGGGGGTGACCAGCCGGCTGGACATCCCCGGCTCGCTGCTGGTCTTCGTCCTGCTCGGCTTCGCCGTCTATCCGTTCCTCGCCCGTCTGTGAACCCACCCCGAGAAGGAGACGACCATGCACCTCTACACCTACGTGTACGCCGCGGTCAGCAGCCGCCTGGCCGAGCTGCGGCGGGACACCGAGCGGGGCGACAGCCCGGTGCCGACCGCGGTGATCATCTTCGGCCTGGTCGCGGTGGCCATGGCGGTGACCGGGCTCGCCCTGGCCAAGGCGAACAACTGGATGAACGCCATCCCGAACAACACGGCGCCGAAGGCCCCGTGATGCCCCGCCCCGCCCGTACGGACCGGAGCCGGCCGGCGCCCGCCGGCCGGCCCACCGGCCGGTGCGGCCCGGGGCGGATCACCACCGTCCTCCGGGGCCGGCTCGCCGCCGGCGGGCGCGAGCGGGGGGCCAACCCGGTCGAGCTGGCGGTGGTGATGCCCGCGATCCTGGTGCTGCTCTTCGCCTCGATCCAGCTCGCCGTCTGGTTCGTCGCACGGTCCACCGCACTCAACGCGGCGCAGACCGGGGTGAACGCCCAGCGGGCGCTCCAGGCCCCGCCGAACGCGGGCCGGGACCGGGCCACCACCTTCCTGCGTGCCGCCGGGGACTGGCTGGTCGACTGGCAGTCGCCCGGTCCCACCTGCACGGCGACCGCCACGGAGGTCACCTGCACGGTCAGCGGACGCTCCCTGTCGGTGATCCCGGGCGTGCGCTTCGCGGTCTCGCAGCGCGCGCACGGCCCGGTCGAACGCTGGACGACGGGGTGAGGCGGATGGCGCGGGACCGGGGTTCCGTCTCGATCGAGGTGGCGGTGCTCGCCCCCGCTTTCATCGGGTTGATGGTGCTGGCCGGGGTGGCCGGCCGCACGGCCGTCGCCGACGAGGCGGTGGAGTCGGCCGCGCACGACGCCGCCCGGGCCGCCTCGATCGCCCGGGACGCGCGGACCGGCCGGATCGCCGGCACCGACGCGGCCCGCCGCCAGCTCGACTGGTCGGGGCTGCGCTGCACCGCCCCGCCGGCGTTGACCTTTCGCGGCTCGGTGGGGGACGCCGGGACCACCTTCGCGGCCGCGTACCGCAGCGCGCCCGGGGTGCCGGCGACGGTCACGGTCACGGTGACCTGCACGGTCTCCTTCGCCGACCTGCGGGCGCCGGGGCTGCCCGGGGTGCCGGGCGGCAAGACCGTTTCGGCGAGCTTCACCTCCCCGCTGGACACCTACCGGAGCCGCCGGTGACCGGGCGACGCGCGTCGGAGAGCGGCCGGGTGAGCCTCTTCCTGGCCGTGGCGATGACCGGCGTACTCACGATCATCAGCCTGGCGTACGACGGCGCCGGGCAGCTCCGCTCGTTGCAGCGCGCGGACAACCTGGCCGCCGAGGCGGCCCGCAGCGGCGGCCAGATGATCGACCGGGCCCACGCCATCGAGGGCGGCCCGAAGCAGATCGACGAGGTGGCCGCCCGGAAGGCCGTCGCGGACTACCTGAGCGCCGCCGGCGGGGTCCGCGACCACGAGGTCAGCTTCCCGGTGGTCGCCGGCGAGCGGCAGATCCAGGTACGCGTCCGCATCACCTACCGCCGGGACCTGCTCGGTCTCTTCGGCTTCCAGAACACCGCCACCGTCACCGGTGAGGCCACGGCGCGGGCGCTCACCGGAGCCCCGTAGGAAGGGAAGGCAGCCATGGGTGCGTCCCAACGCTCGGCCGTCCGGCGGACCGGCCAGGTCCTCACCGGCCTCGGCGCCCTCGTCGTGCTCTGCGCGGTGCTGGCCGGTGGGCCGATCGCCCTGCTGGCCTTCGCCGGCAACCCCCTCCCCGACCACCTGCCCACGCTGGCCGAGGTGGGTACGACGTTGACCAGCCGCGACGACGGGCAGCTCTTCCTGCGGGCGCTGGCCGTGGTGGGCTGGTTCGGCTGGGCCACGTTCGCCTTCTCCGTACTGGTGGAACTCCTCGCTGCGGCGCTGCGCCGGCCGGCGCCCCGGCTGCCCGGGATGCGCCGCCAGCAGCGGGCCGCGGCCGCGCTGGTCGGCTCGGTGGCGCTGATCCTGGCGGCCAGCCCG
>NZ_MUYZ01000380.1:0-5450 GCF_003013775.1 Micromonospora sp. MH33 | reverse complement strand
ACACACAGTTCGTGTCGTAACCCCGCCCCCGCAAAACCGGATCGCCACCACGAACCGCATTCACCCCACCCAGCCACGGGAACCGGGCCGACACCTCATCCTCCGACAACTGACTCGGCAGCAGCACGTCACCACGTCCCGCCTCACCAGCCACATCCGCCGAAGAATCCGACCCGCTCGCGTCGGAATCGTTCCCCCCATCAACCGGCCCATCCGGCACGCCGGGCAACCCCACCGGCCCGCCGGCATCATCGGGCAGGGACCACAACCGCACCGTCCGGTCCCAGCCGGCGGAGACCACCACCCGCCGGCCCGACTCGCCCTGCCACAACGTCAACGCCAGCACCGCAGCGCTGTGGCCCTCCAACATCCGGATCAACGCACCGCTGGTCACGTCCCAGATCCGCACCCTCCCGTCCGAGCTGGCAGAGGCCACCCACCAGTCCGACCCCGCCCGCCACGACGCCACCGCCGTCACCGGGCCAGCGTGGCCCTCCAACGTCCGGAGCTCCACACCGGTGGCCCCGTCCCAGATCCGCACCGTCCCGTCCCTGCCGGCCGAGGCCAACCGCCAGTCCGACCCCGCCTGCCACGACGTCACCGCCGACACCGCGCCGGGGTGACCCCTCAACGTCCGGAGCTCCACACCGGTGACCGCGTCCCAGACCCGCACCGTCCCGTCCTCGCCAGCGGAGGCCAACCGCCAGTCCGACCCCGCCTGCCACGACGTCACCGCCGACACCCCGCCGGTGTGACCCCTCAACGTCCGGAGCTCGACACCTCTGGCCGCGTCCCAGACCCGCACCGTCCCGTCCCAGCCGGCCGAGGCCAACCGCCAGTCCGACCCCACCCGCCACGACGTCACCGCCCTCACCACGCCGGTGTGACCCTCCAACATCCGAAGCCCCACACCAACGACCGGGTCCCAGATCCGCACCGTCCCGTCCCAGCCACCGGAGGCCACCCACCGGCCCGCCGCCCCCTGCCACGACGTCACCGCCGTCACCGGGCCGACGTGGCCCTCAAACGTCCAGAGCCGCTCACCTCTGGCCGCGTCCCAGACCCGCACCGTCCCGTCCCCGCTGGCGGACGCCACCCACGGACCCGCCGCCCCCTGCCACGACGTCACCGCCCACACCACGCCGTCGTGGCCCTCCAACGTCCGCAGCTCCACAGCATCGGGCGCCTGTTCGAGGTGCCGGTCCAGCGCCACGGCCGCTGCCTCAACCTCGCCGAGCCGGACCCCCAGCCCCCCGAGCTCGGTCGCGGGCAACGATTCGACGTAGGCGTCCACGGTGCGGTGCATCCGCGCATGGCTGAGACCCTGCATCTCCTGGAGGTACCGGTCAGACAGTCCCTCCAGGACGGACCGCGCCGGACTATCGTCCCGACCGAAGGCGGTCAAACGCCGCAACACTCGGCCAGCGTCGTCCATACGCGTCGCGTGGCCGTCGACAAGAGCCCCCCACGACCGGATCAGATCCGCACGCACCGCGGCGACCCCACCGTCGGAAACGGACACCGCCTGCTCACCCGAACCGACCGCACCATCCCCAGCCTGCCCCGGCACCACCGCCGCCGGCCCCACCGGCAACGACGAGACCTGCTCCTCCAACCACTGCCGCGCCAACCCGAACGCGCTGACTGCGGAGAACAACTCCGCCCGCCACTGCTCGGACACCTCCGGCACCCGCCCCACCACATCCACCCGGGGCACCGGCGGCGACACCCCAAGGGCAGCCCGCAGCTCCGACACCCGCTCCACCGCGCCGTCCGCCGACCACAACAACGCCACGTCCTGACCATGATCCGCCAGGAACCGGTCGAAGTCCGCCACCCCCAGACCCCGCACAACAGACAGATCAACAATCCGCCGACCGTCTTCTCTCTGGGCCCCCTCCGGCAGGTGCTCGTCCGGGTCTTCAGGTCTGTCGATCACCACCGGCCGGCCCGGTGCCGTATAGAAGGCCCAGGCACCCAGATACACCGCCCGCAACACCCCGTAGACGGCCTCCGGCACCCCCTCCCCCGGTGTCACCACCGCGTTCCACACCCGATAGATCTCCTCCTCGACCCGGTCCGTCACCTCCCCGGCCACCCTGCGGTCCGTCGCCGCGAACGCCGCGTCCAACCGCCGGTTGCGCTCCTGGCCGGCCCACCTTTCCAGCCGCAGATCAGGCCGATCCGTCCCCACCGGGAGGGCACCCTCACCCGTCCACCCGCGCGTGAGCCCGACCAGCCGCTCACCCAACGCCACCAACTCGTCCACCCGCTCACCCATCCGACGCTGCCCGTCCACAGCCGCCGGATCACCCACCACGTCGGGAAGCGCCGCCCTCAGCTCCCCGGCCCAACCCACCCGCCCCGGAGCCGCCGCCGCGATCCCCTCCACCTCGGCCAACACACGGGTCCACCCCTCCGCCTCGACCAGATCCCGCGCCGCCCGAAGACCCCCACCCACCGGCCCGCCGCCGGCCAACTCACCCATCCGCACCGGCCACAGATCATCCTCAGCCGTATGCGTCAACACCACCGTCGACGTCCACCCACCGAACCCGTGCACCACCACATACACCGGCTCCCGCAACCCCGACCCCACCGGCGGCAACGCACCATTCAGGAAGGCGAACATCGACGGCACGACCGCCTTCGGGTCGCCCGGACGCTGCCCCGGCACACCCACCACCACCACCCGCGCACCATCCGGCACCCACCCCGGCCCCACATCCGGCACCCTCGCCAGACTCTCCCCCAGACCCGCCTCCAGAATCTCCTCCGCGAGCAACTCCGCCTGCCGCAACTGCGTCACCCGCAAACCACGCTCCGACGGCACGCTCGGAAGGAACACCCAATCCCGGAAATACGAGAACGCCGGCTGCCGCCACCGCGCCCAATCCCGATCAAAAGACAGGAGGTACGGCCCATGGTCGACGGGCAATCCATCCAGCCTCCGACGGGCCCGATAAGCAAGATCAGCTCTCTCGTTGATCGGATGCGCCTGGACCTCCCACGACAACGCCGGGAACGTCTCCCGACCCGAGAAATCGACAATGTCCACACCGTCCGGAACCACCCCCGCGCCCACGTCCGCCACATGCCGCCCGAGGACCGCCACCGCCCCCGACTCGTCACGCGCTGCCCGCAACGCCGCTACCTCGACCAACGTCCGCGGCTGCACCACAGGAACAACAGACGGGTCAGCACCGTACGGCGACAACTCGATCACCGCCGCCTCCGGCACCCTCACCCCCAACTCACCATTGAGTAACCGCCCCACCAGACCCAACACGTCCTCATGCCCACGGTCCTCGAACGCCAACACCACCCGCCAGACCGCATCACCCGCAGGCCGATCCTGCCCCGTCCTCGCCGCCCACGCCTCGGCGTCCGTCACCGCCTGCTCCCGCGCCACCGCAGCGAGACGCTCCACACCAATCCCGGCCCTCACGCCCTCCGGATACACCACCACCGACCCACGACCCGGCACTGTCCGGAACCGTTCCCCCGACACCAGCGGCAACCCCGCCAGCCCGGTGGCACTGTCCGACAGGGACCACAACCGCACCGCCCGGTTCTGGCCGACGGCCAACAGCCACCGGCCCGGCCCCTCCGGCAACAACGTCAACGCACTGACGCCGTCGTGACCCTCCAACGTCCCGAGCAGCACACCGCGGTCCACGTCCCAGACCCGCACCATCCCGGCCACGTCGGCAGCAGCCAACAGCCGCCAGCCAGACTCGTCCTGCCACGACGCCAACACCCGCACCAAGCCGTCGTGGCCCTCCAACGTCTGGAGCACCACACCGCGATCCACGTCCCAGATCCGCACCGCCCCGTCCGAGCCGCCGGCGGCCACCCGCCGGCCCGCCCCCTCCTGCCACGACGTCAACGCCACCACCACGCCGGTGTGGCCGGTCAACCTCTGGCGCACCACACCGCGGTCCACGTCCCAGACCCGCACCGCCCCGACCCCGCTGGCGGAGGCCAGCCCTCCACCAAACTCGTCCGGCCACGACGTCAACGCCATCGGTCCGGGGTCGCCGGTCAACCTCTGGAGCTCCACACCGCGGTCCACGTCCCAGACCAGCACCGTCCCGTCCCTGCCGGCCGAGGCCAACCGCCGGCCCGCCCCCGCCTGCCACGACGTCAACGCCACCACCACGCCGGTGTGGCCGGTCAACCTCTGGCGCACCACACCGCGGTCCACGTCCCAGACCCGCACCACCCCGTCCCTGCCAGCGGAAGCCATCAACTGCTGGCCCGACCTGCCCTGCCACGACGTCAACACCCTGTGGTGGCGGCCCGCCAACGTCTGGAGCACCACATCACGGTCCACGTCCCAGATCCGCACCGCCCCGACCCCGTCCACGGAGGCCACCCGCGAGCCCGACTCCGCCTGCCACGACGCCACCGCCGCCGCGTCGTAGGGGTGGACCAGCGGACCCCGCGTATCCGAAACGGCCCACAGTCGGGCGACGGGAAGGTCCAGTGCGACGGTCCGGTCATACCAGGGTGCGACCCCGCCGTTCTCGTGCCGTCCGGACCCGGCCGGGGCCACGGTGACATTGACGGAGAACGCCTCGGACAGCAGATGCGGCAGCGCCCCCGTGAGACGGGGAACCGACGTCCCCCGCGCATCCAGGGCCTGCCGCACCAACACCCTGTCGTCCGGGGACAGACCGGCCCTTCCCTCGTCGAGAACATCGGTCCTGTCAACCAAGTCGTCGAACGAGTCGCGCAGATGGTCGCGGACGGCGTCCGGCGTCCGCTCCCCCAGCGACAACACCGCAACCCCAGCCCCCACCCTGTCGAGGAACTGCGCGAACAACCGATCCCACACGTCCGACCGCAGCAGCCCAGCCGGCAGGGACGGCAACGGCACAGAATCCGAAACGGACTCCGACGGGGGCCGGGCACCCCCATCCATCCAGGTCAGATCCTCTTCTTCCGGGACGATCTCCTCGGTGACTTCGTCGAGCACGACCTCGACGGGCGATCCCGAGCCGACCGCCGGTGTCGTCATATCGAGTCCGGCCAGCGGGTCGTCCCACCACGTAAAAGCCGAAGGGTCCGGCTCGACCGGCGAGGGCGACGTCGACGTGGTCCGCGCCGCCCCGTCCATCCCGGCCAGATCCTCTTCTTCCGGGACGATCTCCTCGGTGACTTCGTCGAGCACGACCTCGACGGGCGATCCCGAGCCGACCGCCGGTGTCGTCATATCGAGTCCGGCCAGCGGGTCGTCCCACCACGTAAAAGCCGAAGGGTCCGGCTCGACCGGCGAGGGCGACGTCGACGTGGTCCGCGCCGCCCCGTCCATCCCGGCCAGATCCGCTTCTTCCGGGACGGCGGTGGTCGGGTCGTCCGCCACCCCCACCGGCGGACGCGGGACACCCACACCATCGGTGGTCGCCACGAACCGCAACCGACCAGGCTCCACCGGCCCCCGAGCC